>DASTAW010000039.1 GCA_035712365.1 Terriglobia bacterium | reverse complement strand
TGAAGTCCCGGCGGTTGAGCTCAGAGTCGCGCCGGGGTGGTTCCTGAAGCCGGGCCCGGAGCTGATTGTGGCCGCCTGGCCAGGCCGCAAGGCTTCCCGCCGGAAAGGAAGCCGCGGATTTCCGGTCTGTTTTCGCCCCATTTTTCATCTGTGCCATCAGTTTATCACACCCCCGCGCAAAGCGATAAAGCGTAAAAACCAAAGCAATCCATAGCGCGCCCGGAGGTACGGTGACGGCTGATTTTTCATTCGATTTCACGATTGAGAAGGACGTATGATAGTTGCGACGCGATCAAGTGAAATTGTTGGGAGAGAATACCCGCAGGTGAAGGTGAAACATGTTGAAGGGCGATGAAATGAACACCCTTCCCTCTTGCGAGCGTGAGCACGCCTTGTTCACCGTCGGACATTCTTCAATGGAAGCCGCCGACTTTACACGGCTGCTGGACGCCCACCATGTCGAGCTGGTGGTTGACGTTCGCAGCCAGCCGCTGAGCGTTCGGTTTCCGCACTTCAGCTCTTCAATACTTGAAAAGATTCTGGACGGGAAAGACATGGGCTATCTTTTTCTTGGCGAGGAACTGGGCGGCCGCCCTGCTGATCCTGCCGCTTACGACCGGGATGGCGTGGTGAATTATCGCGCCTGCCGCAAATCCTATGCCTTCAGCCGGGGCATCGAGCGTGTCGAGGCGGAGCTCAGCACGCGATGTCTGGCGCTGATGTGCGCCGAGGAAGACCCCATCGAATGCCATCGCTTCCTGATGGTCTGCCCGGAACTAGTGGCAATGGGCATGCGCCCGCTGCACATTCGAAGGGACCGGAAAATCGAAACCCAGGAGGCAGCCGAAGACCGCCTTCTTCGCTTCACCGGCTTTGCAGACGTCGCTGCCAACACCCTTTTTCCTGAGGCCAGAGCCGAGGCTATTGAAAAGGCTTTAGCGTTTCAGGCAAAGAAATTCGCTTTTCGAGTTGATCCCCACCTGGTCGAGCGCTGGTAGCGTCGAGATGCATTCCAATATTTACACAATCGGGTTCACGCAAAAAACTGCTGAAGAGTTCTTTCGGCTGCTCGAGGGCGCACGAGTCCGCATGGTGATTGACGTGCGTGAAAACCGGGGAGGGCAACTTTCGGGCTTCGCCAAGTATCCTGACGTCGCCTTTTTCCTGGACCGTCTTCTGGGAATTGCATACGTCCACGAGCCGCGCCTTGCGCCCAGCCCCGAAATACGAACCTCATACCGCTCTACTCGCGACTGGGACGCGTATGAAAAGGCATATACGGAATTAATGGGCGCGCGAGGCTTACCGGCGGCCATCGGGCCGGAAGGGTTTGAAGGAAACATCGCGTTGCTCTGCTCGGAGCCGACCCCGGAAAAGTGTCACCGGCGTCTGGCAGCGGAGATGCTGGCGAACGCATGGAAACGGCAGGGACACCATGTCACCGTTGCTCATCTGGTCCTGGAAAAGGCCCCACAAACCGGACGCAAGCGAAGAGGACCCAAAGGAACTGATTCTGTCTGACATCACGATGATGGGGCCGGGTTACTGCGTGATTGGACTTGAACAGGTATCATCCGGGTCGTTCCGATCTGTGCGCCCAATGCCTCCACGCGGTCACGGTTATGCATGGTCGGAGTCATTTAAACGCGGCGAGTCCGTTCTTGCCCGCCTCACGCCTGCCCTCTCCATCAAGCCGCCGCACACAGAAGACCACGAATCAGACGGGCTGAAAAAAACCGACAGGACTCTCGATGAGGCTGCCTTGGTAGCCGCGATAAAGCAGGCTGAGGTCGCGATCACTTTGGAAGAGATGTTTGGATGCGAAGTCCAGCCGCTTCATTCGGGCGGGAATTGTTGGATTCCAGCAGGGCAGGGAAACCGGTCCATCTGCGGCCTGGCGCTGAAGAACATCTATTTTCAGGTCTATGAAGATCCGGGCCGCATCAGACTTCGCGCGCATGTCAGTTCTGCGGGAGGCCAGCGTCTGAATGGACTTCCCGTCGTCGATTGTGAATGGGTGGCATTCCTCGCACGGCTAATTTCGGGCTTTGGGGAAAACGATCCGGTAGCTCAGGCGCAGGAATTTCTGAATGGGCGCGTCCGGCAATGCGTTTTGCACTCGCCCGCTTTATTTGCGAGGATCGGGCTGGCCCGCGGAATCAAGGATTCCAAATGCTGGCTGATGCTCGATTCCCTATTCCCGCAGCCGAAAAACTTCTGGCTCGATGGCCTGAAAAAAAGCTGAAACAGGAGCGCCATGCAGCCGTCCCAAAACCAGGACCAATTGGAGCAGTGGATACGCGAAATTGTAAGAAGAGAATTGACTTCGCAAGCGGCAACCCCTGCCGCTGAAACGGATTTAGTGCGGACCGGTCTGCTGGACTCAATGGGCTGGATCGCAGTGCTGACAGGCATCGAAGAGTCGACGCAGATTGGAAACTTTGGAAATCCCTGGCCTGAAGGGCTGCCGCAATCGATCAGGAGTTTGACGCAATTGGCAAGCGACGGGGTCATTCGCGCCAAAGCGCAGGAGCACGAAGGACTGCGGGAAAGCCGGCCGCCCCGTTCTACGTTTCCAGTATGCATCGCAGGGTGGGGATGGGTGGTGGGTTCAGTCAAAATTTCTGGATTGGAAATGGAAAGGGATTGCGGACTTTCACCGGGCACTATCGAGAACGGAGCGGGCATCGAATTCCTGCAGATCGCCTCCGAAGCCGAAGACCACCTTTCGTTGGCCCAGGGTGCAGCAGAAAAGGCGCTTGAAGCAGCGCGAATTGACCCATTAGACGTGGACGTTCTTGTTGCTGTCAGCTCTACGTTTCTGGCGCTGCCCGCGTTTGGCCCGCGCCTTCACACCCGGCTTTTGCTTCCTGAGAATTGCGCCGTCCTGGACGCTGGAGGCGCCTGCGTAGGGCTGCTGAATGCGTTCAGGCTGGCAAGCGCCATTCTTTCGATGCAAGGACAAGGCATCGCCCTTGTCGTCGCTTCGGAAGTCAACAGCCGGCTGCTGACCTCGGTGGGAGCGCCAGGTGAGCTTCGCGGATTGTTTGGTGACGGCGCATGTGCCTTTGCCCTCAGACCAGGAGGCGGATCGGAGGATAGTAATTTGGTATTCGGGGATTTCGCCTTTGGATGCTCAGGAGGCGATTCTTCAGCACTGAATGTAACGATGACGCCGCAGGTCAAATTCGAATTCGAGTTCAGAGGAGAGCATCTGGGCCGGGCCGCCATCGGGATGCTTTCGCGGACAATCGACCAACTGGAGAGAATCAGCGGGCGGCCGCGCTCCGAGGGCACAAGTTTTGCGCTGCACGAACCTAATCCCCGACTTGTGCAGACATTCGCCCAAAACTCACGAATTCCACTGAACAAAATCCAAATGGTCAGCCGAAGTTTTGGCAACCTGGGTTCAGCCACCTGCGGTGTGAGCCTATGCAAAGTGCTGGATGTCCACGCACCCGGACCCGCCTCTGGCCGGCCATTGATTTTTGTTGCCGCGGTTGGCCCGGGGCTGCTCTGGGCTGGCACTCTTCTCCATTGATGCCGGGCCCTTCTGCGATTTAGGGATAGTTCCCCCGGATTTAAGGTCCCTCCGCGCATCTCCACAACACGCGGGCGACATGGTTTTTCAAAAGACGAGGCGCATTTTGGGCGGTTTGAGCCGGGGCGGAGGCACTTGGGTTTGAGCAAACTGCGCCCGTCGATTTGCCGCGCGGCTGGCGCAGATGCTCGCCCTGTAGTATCTGCGTTCTCACGAAGCGAGAGGCTCTGCTCTTGCCTCTACTCATTCCACCCGGTCCATGGCGATGATGGAGGTGTCCTCCTGCTAATAGAAACCGCGGTATATACTTTGCGGCCAACTCTATCCACCTCCGGGATCGCGAAGCGAACGGGATGGCCGTGCCGCGAAATAAGGACCAACCGTCGTCACGACCGAATGGCAGTTGCATTCATTGTCAGCCAGGGGGTACATTTCAGGATGGGCTGAAAATCAACCATGCAAATTCCGGTTTTACCCTGGCATCTAAGCCAACACCATTCCGCAGGTGCGTCCCGAGTTCCGGATTGCGTCGGTTGCGGGCCGGGCCGCCCGAAGTTGCACAAAGTCAGGGCCCAATTCCCCGCTCTGAGGTATTAGCCAATGAAGAATCGATTTGTTTGCCGCATAGTCCTGCTGGCATTCCTGGTTACGGTCTCGGTCCTCGCCATTTCGGCTGCTGCGCCGCTCGTTTTCGCTCAAGCCGCGGCAAAGAAGGTGGTGAAGACCCAGGCGGACCTTCCGCGGTTCAATTACCGGATCGCCGGGACCGCGACGGAACTGCTGCAATCGAGCGACGCCGCCTTCGGCGCTTTTGCGGCCAGGGTAAGGGCGGACGTCGGCACGGTCCTCGCGAACTACGACGTCCAGGACCACGCCGCGCTGCGCGAATTGCTGGGCGTGCATCTCGATTTGCAGATGCTGGCTGGCGACAACCAGGGCGCGCTTGAAACCATTCAAAAGCTCCGCGTTATCGAGGACAAGCCGGACGCCAAACTGATGACCGGCCTCGCGGTCAGGGCCATGATCGAAGCGCAAAAGGCCACCAGCCGCACTTCCGGGCCCGGCTACCTTCAGGCGTTCCAGAAAGCCTACGCGGCCGAAATCAAGCCGCTGCCATGGCCCGTGGTAGGCACCAGGATCAAGCAGCAGAAGAGCAGCTTTGAAATTCTTACTCCGGCGCTGGTGCTTGGTAGCATCAAAGCCAATGTCGAGCCCGCCGTCGCCAAGTCGCACAGCCTCAGCAACGATCTTGCCTGGGGCCTTGTCGCAGACCGTTTCCTTCTCCAACGCGAGATTCCGCTCATGCCCGCCATGCTCGCGGTTCTCAAACAGGAGGTGGCGGCCAACAACGTCGAGAAGCCCGACATCTGGGCGGCCCGCGACGTGACGCTGACCCATGCCGACAAGCTCACCCCCGTCAACGTCGCCATCTGGGATTCCGGCAGCGACCTCGCGCTGTTTCCGGGTCGCATCTACACGGTCCCCAGGCCCGGGCCGCAAGACGATCCTCACGACATTGCCTTCGACCTGAAAGGCTTTCCAGCGCACGGCGAGCTGTTTCCTCTCAAGCCGGACCAGAAGAAGGAGCTTCCCTCCATGCTGGGCGAGTTGGAGGGCTTTTCCGACCTCCAGGCCTCCATCGACAGCCCTGAAGCCACGGCCCTGCGCCAGAAGCTCGCCCACCTGCCCTCATCCGAGGTCCCGGCGTTCATCGAAAATCTCGAGCTCTTCGCAATTTATTCCCACGGGACCCATGTGGCGGGCATCGCGGCGCGAGGTAATCCTGCCATCCGGCTGGCGGTCGGCCGCATCACCTTTGACTGGCACAACGTTCCCCTGCCGCCCAGCAAGGAACTTTCCGAACGCTCCGCCAAAGACGATCAGGCCTATGTGGATTGGTTCCGCTCGAACCACATCCGCGTTGTCAACATGAGCTGGGGTGGCGGCCCGCGCGACGACGAAGTGGCGCTCGAAAAGAACGGCATGGGGAAAGATGCCGCCGACCGCAAGGCCATCGCCGCGAAGCTCTTTGCCATTGAGCGGGCCGGTCTCTACAACGCCCTCAAGAGCGCGCCCGACATTCTCTTCATTTGTGCGGCGGGCAATTCAAACAGCAACAGTACCTTCGACGAGGACATCCCATCGTCGTTCAGGCTGCCCAATCTGCTGACCGTCGGCGCCGTGGATCAGGCCGGAGATGAGGCGAGCTTTACCAGCTACGGCCCCATGGTCCGCGTTGACGCCAACGGCTACGAAGTCCAGTCCACAGCTCCCGGCGGAAGCAACCTGCGCATGTCCGGCACATCGATGGCTTCGCCGAACGTCGTAAATCTTGCCGCCAAGCTCATCGCGCTCGATCCCAAACTGACGCCGGAGCAAACCATCCATCTGATTGTTGCCGGCGCCACCACAAGTAAAGACGGCCGCCGCCATAACATCGATGCCAGGCGTTCCGTCGCATTGCTGAAGCAGATGCAGAGCGACGCAAATTAGGTAGCATGGACTCCTGCCTTTGAAGTCCGCGGTTCTTTTCAGATAAAAGCCCCAGACCGCAAGGGCGGCCTACGCTACCGACTCACCGTCATTCCGAGGAGCCGAGGAGCGACGAGCGGGTAGCCACGGTCAATGTTGTTCTGACCGTGGGGTTTTTATCCGCGACATCCCTTCGGTAGGCGCACGTAATCAATTTTGATCGGGCAACCTTGGACCTTGCTCGCGAGCCCTCCAGGACGTCGATCATCGTCGGGTATTAGGGCGCATCGAACGACGGAACCGAACGGCGCGAGCTGACCGTCACATAAAAGATTCGATCCCTGGTACGCAGGCGATGCACATTCGACATGGCGACGCTAATCTCCGCCAAATTCACACAGTTTGGTAGCTATGGACAACGCTTGCTTGCCCGTGGTTATTCCGCCTTGCGAAGATCCCACGGTCAGAACAACATTGACCGTGGCTACCCGCTACCCGCTGAGAATGTCTCTGGAAACGTAGATGCGAGAGCAGGCGTGAGGACGCTGGAGGATTACGAGGCGATAAAATACCTCCAAACGGCTTGTCACGAGCAAAAGGGAATGGGTGGTTCAAACCGCTCCGACCCGCGCTTCCAGTAGCTTTTGCGCAGGATGAGTTTTCTGTCGGAGCGAGTAACGTCCGCACGAGGTGTATCGCCTATAGGGGAGCGAGTGAACCCGCAATTGCCGAAAAGATTCGCTCGACGTTTCGGGGACGGGGACGGGGACACTGCCCCTCCCCGCGCTAAGGTTTATTGGCCAATAAATGAAACGACGGCGCTAAAAAATTCGTGCGGGGATTCGATCCACGGGAAATGTCCGCACTTTTCGAAGACAACAAGCTGCGAACCGTGAACATCCGCACGTATCTTCTCCGCGTCAGAAACCGGACAGATCCAATCCTCACGCCCGACCAGAATCAGAGTTCGTGCGCGCACACGGCCTAACTCGCCTGACACGTTGATAGGGTTCCTTTGCTCTGCAGCGTCAAGTGTGCGGTAGACCCACGCCGAAGGCGGTTTCGGCGAAGTCTTCTGGAAAACGGGCACCTTCCCAATCGGATCGTAAAAGAAAAGCGGCAGTTCACGGGCAAGAATGGCTCCGAATTCCTCGTCGGTTTTGGGCATGGTGTTTCGATTGACCTCGGCAATCGCTTCGCTGAAGCGTTTGTCATTGCGCCGAATATCAATTTCCTTTCTGACGGCCCTTCCGTCGTCATAACCCGAAATATCCGTGTCCACCAAAACCAGTTTGCGAACCCTGGCCGAATATCGAACACCGTAGTCGAGGACGATCGCGCCTCCGTGCGAATGCCCGATCAGGTTCAAGCGATCCAGCCCCCAATACTGTCGTAACTGGTCGAGATCGTTCACCATATCAGCCGTGCTCATTCGCGCCGCGTCGCCGGGGCGGCTCGATCTGCCACTGCCACGCGGATCATAGAAAACCAGCCGATAATGCACCTCGAGCGGAGCCAACCCGTTCTGCAAGTACAACGACCCGGGACCCCAGCCAGGAGCCTGAACCACCAGCACCGGGCCTTGGCCTGCCACTTTGTACCAGAAACTTATTCCGTTGACCGTGGCATGATGCTCGCCGGGTGACAGACGCTGCTCTAGTGCCTCTGCTCGCATCGGCGTCGGAGATGAGAGTGCCATTAGAAGTGTGATTACAAGGAAACCTCGTAGCGACATGGAGCCCCTCCTCTAGGTCGGAACTTCGCTATTGGCTTATTCAAGGCGATGCTGGACATATTATCGCTCATTACCTGCTCCGCGTCTCCCCCCAGCGGGTCCGTACCCGACGTAGGCTGATTCCGGAACTGGTTTCAGATCCATTCCGAGCGGGTCGGCCTTACAGAGGTATTTGTTTCCTCCCTTTCCGCCACTTGGCGACGGTTGGGGCAGGCGCCGGCTTAATGCCGCTGAGGGGCGACGGCTGGCCGCGCCTTTGCCAGTCCACCAGCCGACCGAAGCCGCAGCAGGACCTCCGCGTGAATCGTCTCTGCCTCTTCCGGTGTGAAGTTCAACTGGCCCCAGGTGAGATCTTTCAAATCGTTCCGGTCCCAGCGCATGCGCATAATCCCGTGCCCGGTATGCGTGCTCGAGCGCAGCAGGAGGTGCCCGAACTCGTGCGCTATGACGGACCCCAGCAGTTGAGTTGCGGGTATGTCAGCCAGGTCCGCTGTATGTTGCACCCGATCATAGAACACGTAAGCATAGTGGCCAAATTGTCCGTCATTGAAGACCTGCGAAATGCCAAAATCCCTGTCGACATATGCATCGGCCACGCCCCTGGCGGTGGGCAGAATTGTCAAGCCCAGTTCGGCGTTGGACATGAGCTCCTGACATATCGGGCGAACCTTCACTTCCTCGGCCGAAGTCGGGCACTCGACCCATTCGAGACGAATGGCAGCGGCGTCCAGGATCTTCTGCACCTCCCGCTCCGCCCTCGCCATCGTGTGCTTTGGTATCCCCGCGTAGTTGTACAGCCATACCGTGATTATTGGAATTTCCGTCCCGCTGTCGGATGTTTGAGCCGCTGCCCATTCACACCTGGAGAGAGAAATCCCAACCGATACAGTGGCAACGAAGGCTGCGAACGCAAGCCCGTCTTTCAACGTTTGTTTCATGGCGCCAACCTCCCGAGAATTGGTGTTGGCGCCGAAGTTCTACTAACGGAAGAAACTGCTCAATGGATGGCGGATGGATTTTCTTTGGCTTCTGCGTGAATCGTTAACTCCCTGATCTATAGCGGCTTAGGGCCGCGCTTCAACTGGCCCTGCGGGCGCTTGCGCACGCCCGCTACGACGGAACGATGCCGCTGCAATGCGAGTTCGAGGCCCCCGGCATGGCCGACCATCAGACCGCCGAGCGCTCCATGTCAGGCCTGCTGCGAGTGTTCAAGAAAGCTCTGGCGTAAGCGAAATACGCCAGTTGGCCGGGTACTACTGAAATGAGATGTCTCACCTGGCCAGAATCACCGCCCAGCCGCGGCGTTCGTCAAGGAACTTCGTGGCAATGATCGCGCTGCTTGTTGAAGCGCCGCGAGTTGTTCCGGCGAGAATCGGAGCTTGCACTGGGAGGCCAACTCCAGGTCTTCGGATGCCCAACGGGCTTTCATGATTCCTTCGGCCGAATGGCGGGGCCCGAGCAGCAGATGGCCCAGTTCATGGGCGATGGCATCACCCAGGAATGTCCCTCCACATGGGCCACGTGTCCGGGAAACAGCCATCACCCGGTCATAAAACACATTTGCAATCCCGTCAGGTACAGGCCCTTCAGTTCCCGACGGAATGATCGCCTGCCCCAGCGCGTCGGCGCCTGAAATCCGTCCCGTTACAATGGAAACACGTAGGATTCGAATGAAGAAATCGGCACTCGGACTTCCAGGTTGGAACCGAACAGGGGGACGCTTTTGGAAGTGATCTCTCCACACAATCCGCACGCCCGCCTCGGCGTAGAGCGCCCCTACTTGACTCTCCGTCTTATCAAGTTCCGACTGGCTAAGACGCACGTAGTCGTAGATCCAAACACTGATCACAGGCTGATCCTTACCCTCGAGAGGCCTTGCAGAGACAGTTTCCGCCGCGGCAAAGGATGCCCAGGCCCATAAAACAAGGCCGGCAATCCATGCGAGTTTGAGGACCAGTTGACGAACAGATTGTTTCATGGCGCCAAGCTCCCGAGGATCGGTGTTGGCGCCGACGTTCTCTTATTGGAAGAAACTGCTCAATGGACAGCGGATGGATTCTCTTTGTCTTGTATATAAATCGCTAATGGACTGATTTATAAGTTCTTAGCCAGCGCTTCGACCGGCCTTGGCTGGCGCTATGTCGACTGGCGCATTCGTGGTAAACTATGTGCAATTGGGGAGTCACCACCAGATGTCAGGAACTGAGGCAGGCGGACGCAAGGTCCGTTTCGGAGTGTTTGAACTCGATCCGCAGACAGGAGAGTTGCGCAAGGGCGGCCTGCGAATCCGACTTCAGGAGCAGCCCTTCCGCGTCCTCGCTACCTTGCTCGAGCGCCCCGGCGAATTGGTGACCCGCGATGAGCTGCGAAAGAAGCTCTGGCCCGAGGACACTTTTGTAGACTTCGATCAGGGGCTTGGTACTGCAATCCGCAAGCTCCGTGAAGCTCTCGGCGACACAGCAGACAATCCCCGGTTTATTGAGACGCTTCCGCGCCGGGGTTACCGTTTTATCGGCACGGTAGAACGCATTGACCGGAGTTCATCTCCTCTGCATGAGGAGTCAGCGCAAGTACGCGAAGGGGCGGCTCCGCCGCGACGGTGGGCCACGGTGGCGGCGCTCGCCGGGCTGCTGGCAGGCGCTTTTTGGCTGTCGCGACCTTCTGCAAAACCCCAAGTCACGGGAATGGTCCGGCTCACCAACGACGGACAAGCCAAGTCCGGCCCGCTGCTCAGCGATGGCTCGCGCATTTATTTCGGCGAAGGGAATTACCCCTCCTTGGAAATGGCGCAGGTCTCCGTGCATGGAGGCGAGGTTGCGCCCGCTGCCGCGATTTCGGTCCCGCAGGCAGTTCCGCTGGATATTTCGCCCGACGGCAGCGAGTTCCTCATAACTCAGTTCACAACGACGGCCGACATGGCGCCATTTTGGGTCGTGCCCGTCCTGGCAGGATCGCCACGACGCGTGGGCAATTTGATGGTAAACCTGAACCCTCGAACTGCCGCGTGGTCGCAGGATATGCAGCGAATCGCTTTTGCCAGGGGGGACGACCTCTACACGGCCAGGCCGGACGGCTCGGGTGCAAAAAAACTTGTGAGCCTGCCGGGCGTTGGCTTTGCTGTTCATTGGTCGCCGGATAGCTCGCACTTGGGGATTACAGCCCTGAACGCAAAGACCGGCGCCCAATCTTTGTGGGAGTTGGGGGCAGACGGTACCAATCTCCACCAGATACTGCCCGGTTGGAACAGTCCTCCCGCTGAGTGCTGCGGGCTGTGGACGCCGGACGGCAGATACCTCATCTTTCAGGCGACACGCAACGGCATCACGGCATTGTGGGCGCTGCCGCAAAAGACTGGCCTATTCAGGCGCGCTGCGCATCAGCCCGTCCAGCTAACCCCCGGGCCGATCGACATGCAGTCTCCGGTCCTGAGCAGGGATGGCAAGAGGATGTTCACGTTGGGTATCCAGCGCCGGGGCAAACTGGCTCGATATGAAGCGCGGTCGAAGAGTTTCGTCCCCTACCTTGGTGGTGCGTCCATTGAGCACGTGGATTTCACGAAAACCGGCAAATGGATCGCGTATCGTTCTTATCCTGAAAGTAGTCTCTGGCGCAGCGAGGCGGATGGAAGCAGCAAGCTTCAACTCACCTTTCCTCCACTTCAGGCGTTTATGCCCCGCTGGTCACCGGATGCGAGACAAATTGCGTTTGTCGGCTGGAGGCCCGGGGAAGCCCCGAAGATTTATGTCGTGCCCGCCGAAGGCGGGGAACCTGAGCGAGTGTTGCCGCAAGGTGCCGCCGAAGAGATTGACCCCGTCTGGTCACCGGACGGCAAGCGCCTGGTTTTCTCCAAGAATCCTTTCGCGGAAGTCCCCTCGCCACAGGAGCGCGAACTCGAGATCGTGGACCTAAAGACACGGCAGATTACCGCGGTACCCGGGTCGGAGAATCTATTTTCCGCGCGCTGGTCCCCCGACGGCAGGTACCTGGTGGCGATGCCGCACGATTCCACACGCCTGACGCTCTTTGATTTTAAAAGTCAGAAGTGGCAAGAGCTGGTGAAGATGGCGATTGGCTACCCAAACTGGTCGCGAGACAGCAAATACGTTTACTTCAATGACCGCATCTGCACCGGCTTCTACCGCCTGCGGGTGCGGGATGGAAAGGTCGATCAGGTCGCGAGTCTCGCGGGATTGAGCATCGCTGGCGACTGGACGGGGCTTGCACCTGATGACTCACCGATGCTTCTGCTCGACACCAGCATTGAGGAAATCTATGCCCTCGAGTGGAATGCTCCCTGAGGACGCGCGTCGCGCAGACGGCTGGCTCCAGGAATCGGCATGGCTACTTTCCTGGGGAACTGAGCATCGGCTTAAAAGCGGATTCTTCGGCCACAAACCGGCCTCAGAATGACTCGGTGGACGCGCGGGATCCGCAGGAGGGTAGCGGGGACTTTCGCCTGTTGAAGTCCGCGGTACTTTTCAGATTAAAAACCGCAGACCGCAACACCGACGGTCTGCGCTACCGCTCCTTCTACCGTCCAAAGCGGAAGTTTCTACTTTGCTCATACCGGAACTTTTCACTTCGCAGCGACAGAGGGTGGATTTTGCTTGACACGTACTGGCCTAGCATGGTAGTCTCCTTTCAGTGCCTGCAAGGGTCGAGTTTTCCGGGACTAAAAGTAACAAAATGGGACAAAAAAGATGTTATTTTGAAAAATAAAGCTGAGAAGTTGCTGAAAACAAACAGGAATGCCCAAAAAACAAACCGGAGATCTCCCTGGGGGGCAACCGACTAGCCCCATGCTCACCGTTTCAGGCCGTATGAGTTTTGCTGGAGCTCATCCGGCAAGCTCTTGCACGCACCCCATGAACCCTTTAGCCGAGGGGCGCATCGAAAGCTAACAGAGGGCTCTACAACTCAAGCAAGGCCGTGCCCGGTGTCCTTCCGGCTTCGGCCTGGTGAGTCTGTCTCTCAATCGCTGCGTGATAAAATGTTGGCAACTGAAAAGCTTTTGATAAAATGCAAACGCAGAACTGAGAGCAGCGCCCAAATTCGTGTGTCCGGGGATGCCCGAAGATGAATGACAAAATCAAGAAAACCGCCGACTTCGAAAATCTGGCCATTCTGCCGGTCCGGGACACCGTCCTGTTTCCCAATGCGATTTTGCCGCTGACGGTGGGCCGGGAAAGCTCGCTGGAACTGATCAACTCGCTGCCAGAAGGCGAAAAGTTCATCGGCGTGATCGCGCAGCGTGACCCGCGCGTGGACACTCCCCAGCCAACGGACCTCTATCAGATCGGCACGGTGGCATTTGTCCACAAGATCATCAAACTTCCAACGCAGAGCCTTTTTATTTTTGTCGAGGGGCTGCAGCGGATTGCGCTGGAAGAAGTTCTCCAGATGGAACCCTTCATCCGCGCCAAGGTGAAGGCGCTGCCAGACGTTGTTCCGGACGACAAGAAAGCCGACTTCGATGCGCTGGTGCGCAGCGTTACGACCCTTTTCCAACAGGCCGTTCAGCTTTCTCCCACGCTCTCCGACGATCTGCAGACCGTGGTGATGAACATTGACGATCCCGGCCGCCTGGGAGACTTTATCGCCGCCAATCTCCCTTCGCTCTCGAGCACGGAAAAGCAGGAATTGCTGGAGAGCCTGGACCTCAATTCCAGGCTCGACCGCTTGAACCACCTGCTGGCCCGTGAGGTTGAGGTGCTGCAGCTCCGCTCCAAGATTCAGTCTGATGTTCAGGACCAGGTGACGCAGAGCCAGCGCGAGTATTACCTGCGCGAGCAGATGAAGGCGATTCAGAAAGAACTGGGCGAAGCCGACGAGCATCAGGAAATTGATGAATTGCGCAAGAAGATCGAAGCTGCGGGGATGACGGAAGAGGCCCGCAAGGAAGCGCTGCGGGAGCTAAGCCGCCTGGCCAAAATGTCGCCCGCGGCTGCCGACTATCACGTCACGCGCACCTACCTCGACTGGCTGGTGGTGCTGCCCTGGAAACAGGTTGGCGAATTGAAAGTGGACGTCAACAAAGCCAAGGCAGTGCTGGAAACCGACCACTACGATCTGGAAAAGATCAAGGAAAGGATCCTTGACTATTTGTCCGTCCTGCAACTGAAGCCCGAGATGAAAGGTCCCCTGCTCTGCTTTGTGGGGCCGCCGGGCGTGGGCAAGACGTCACTCGGCCGGTCCATCGCCAAGGCGCTCGACCGGAAATTCATCCGAATGTCGCTCGGCGGGATCCATGACGAAGCGGAAATCCGCGGGCACCGCCGGACTTACATCGGCGCGCTTCCCGGCCAGATCATGCAGGGCATCCGCCGCGCCGAAACGCGCGATCCCGTCTTCATGCTGGATGAGGTGGACAAGATCGGGCGCGACTTCCGCGGCGACCCATCTTCCGCGCTGCTGGAAGTGCTGGATCCGGAGCAGAACTCGCACTTCCGCGACAACTATCTTGACGTGCAGTTTGACCTCTCGAAAGTGCTGTTCATCTGCACCGCCAACGTGCTGGATACCATTCCGCCACCCCTGCTCGACCGCATGGAGATGCTGGAACTTCAGGGCTATACCGAGGAGGAAAAGATCGAGATTGCCATCCGTCACCTGATCCCCAAGCAGGCCGAGGAGCACGGCATCAAGCTGGGCGAGCAGATCGAGTTCACCCGGGAAGCAATTTCAGCCATCAGCCGCCATTACACGCGCGAGGCGGGCGTGCGCAACCTGGAGCGCGAGATCGCCACTCTGTGCCGCAAACAGGCCCGCAGGATCGCCGAAGGACATCCGGAAAAACTGATTGTGACACCCGAGAACCTTGCGGATTTCCTAGGCGTCCAGAAATTCCGCATGGAAACGGAACTCATCGAGCGCACCCGCCAGCCCGGCGTGGCGGTGGGGCTGGCCTGGACTCCCTCGGGAGGCGACATCCTGTTTGTCGAAGTCACCTCCATGAAGGGAGGCAAGAATTTCACCATGACCGGACACGTGGGCAAAGTGATGCAGGAATCCATGCAGGCGGCCCTGGCCTGGGTCCGCGCGCACGCGGATGACTACGGTATTGATCCGGATTTCTTTCAGAACCAGGACATTCACATCCACGTGCCCGCCGGGGCGATTCCCAAAGACGGACCATCGGCAGGCATCACCATGGCGTCCGCGCTGGTTTCCGCTCTATCGCATCGGCCCATCCGCTCGCGTTTGGCCATGACGGGCGAAATCACCCTCAGCGGACAGGTGCTGCCGGTCGGCGGCATCAAGGAAAAAGTCCTGGCGGCCAGACGCGCCGGCGTCACAGAAGTGCTGCTGCCGGCGGACAATGAGCCCAATGTTAAAGAGGATTTGCAGGGCGACATGATCGAGGGCGTACAACTTCGCTACGTCAAGACCATGCGCGAGGCCATCGACCTGGCCCTGGAAAAACGTCCCGTTCCTGCGCCGGTCCCGGCCTCTACCGGCACTTCCCGGTAGACGGCCGCAAACGGGCAAAGCGCGCGCTTGGGTCCGCGTCGTCAGCGTTTCTTCAGGGTTACGCCAAGTCCCGCGCCCTGCATGTAGAAAATGGTTTGCAGATCGGGGTTCGTGGTAACGGCGCGAACGTAATCAGGCGCCATATTGATATTATGGGCAAGGACCAATCCGCCGGGCCGGACCAGCGGCAACAACTTATGTAGATAATCTACATATCCGTCCTTGTCGGCGTCGATAAAGACCACGTCAATGGGCCCTTGCAGTTTCTTCACGTTTTCGTGGGCGTCGCCTTCAATCTGGGTCACCAGATGCGCGACGCCGGCTTCTTCAAAGTGCTGGCGCGCCTCAGTGAATCTCTGATGATCGATTTCGAAGGTGGTCAGGTGTCCGCCCGTGGCCGTGAGCGCCATCGAGAACCAGAGCCCGGAATAGCCGGTGGACGTGCCGATCTCCGCCACGCGTTTTGCGCCGGCCGCCTCCGTCAGCACCCAGAGCGCTTCACCGTCCTCCTGCGGAACGCTGAGATACGTCTCGTGGTTTTTCACCATGCGGTCCAACACCGCCAGGATCTTCTTTTCCGCCGCCGTCCTGGCCAGGGGCGGGTTTGAATACCGGCTTTGCTGGCCGAAGGCTGCCGTAGACATGGCAAGCAAAATTCCCGTGAGGATGGATATTCGCCTGATTGTGTTTTCCATTTCTGACGCTCCTTCTCCCGCAGCTATGTCAGATCAATCTGCATGCAGAGGTTCATCACTGGCGTGACCTCCGCAAACACAGCCAGCATGGACTCCACGAGGTCCACCCCGGTTGAACTGCGCACTTCTTTCTCATGCATCGCATAAAAAAGCTGGAAGCCGGCCCACTCATCCGCAGGCGCTTTCTTTAGGGCCCGCACAATTTCCGCAACTCCGGTAAAATTCGATTTCGAAAGATATTCAGGATCTTCTCCCCAGCTTCCAGCACGAATCCTGAAACCCTCCCGCCTCACCAGCCGCTTCAATTCCTTATCCATGCGGTCGCCGGGCTTGAGCGCCCCTATCAGCCGGTGCCAGTCCCAGTCGCGCTCGAGTTTGCAGGCGGGAAAGCCACGCGGCGCTCTCAAAAAGCCGCGCTCCACCTGCAGGCCGCACTTGAAAAGTCCTTCGCCTGTGTCAACGGAAAGGAAGAACTTCGAGCAGCCGAAACTGGCGCGGTTCGAAAAGGGCTTGGCTTCGCGGTTGGCTCTCGGCAGATATCCGATCCACTGCCAGTAAACACCGCGCCCCCAGCGCTCCGTCACAAAAGGCTGCTGGTAGCGCGCTTCAATCCCCAGCTTCAGAATACGGGTGATCCGCTGGTTGTCTTCCAGGTTGCCCACGTGGATCCCGCGCCGGAAGTCCAGGAACTCCGGACGAAAACCGATGGCCGCTGTTGGCACGGCATACCCGGGCGCTGCAAAGTCACCTGCTTGTCGCATGGGAAAGCTCGTGCCCATTCTACCGCAATCGATGATGCTGTGGGAGGCTTGGCTTGGCGCAGGCCGGGAAGAGCCTGACGGGAATTGCATGGAGAGGTTCCCGTGCGTAACTTTGGAAGCGAGCAGTCAGGAGTCACACCGCCAGGTTCCACAGTGCGCGACTCTGGAGCTGCAGGCTAACGTTGTTCCAGGGCCAGGGCGTGCGCCCCGGCGCTTGCGTGCATGCCAATAGCCAGAATCCGAAATGCGGTTGCCCATCGACGATGCCCTCGGTTTTCCAGCTTGTGGGCAAAGTAGTTGACAGAGTATGCGCTTGCGCCCATCACAACGAAGATGCCGGGGTTGCGAGCAAAGGGTCGGACCATGGGGTTGGCCTCGGAACATCCGCTGCCGCAGTCCCGAAGCAGATGGTAAGTGGTGGCAGCGTCAAACTCTGTGGCCAGGTAGACGGCCGCGTCGAGCTTCGTTAACTTCGGTAGGTGCGGCTTTTCGACGGCCCTGGCCGGAGTCGAGGACAGGATCAGCGCCAAGGCGCTCGCCAGGCATAAATTTTTCACGATATTGACCTCCGCCACGATGTAGGAACGCCGATCAGACCCCTGCCGGCCGGACAAGAGTGTGTCAACATGCATAGCCTCCGACAGGCTGGCCCGCCCGGGGAGAACAACCCGGAAGCAAATCTTCGATGACCACCAGGATTCGGTCCTCTCCCAGCCGCGGAGCAATCCGCGTCATGGTGATGTGCACAGGACGCTCGCCCCACAGGCCTGTGCGGACGACGGCGGCAAAGCGACAGCTTGCCGCCGGGCCAGGACCACGCACCAAAGCGTGGGCCTGATCTTCCAGACCCTCGACTGGAAGCGTGTCCTGCATCTTCCATCCAAGGACCTCCTCCGGCCCCTGAAGCATGCTGTCCAGGTATCTCTGATTGGCGAACCGGACCCGCAGATCAGAGGAAACAATGAGCAATCCAGCAGGTGTGTTGTCTCCGGAGGTCAGGGCGCTTCCCACAAATCCAATCGCAGCCTGCTGCCTCTTAACCTGGCCTTCGAGCTTTCTCACCCGCCAGACTTCTCTCAACAGCATTCCGCACAGCAGTGGAAACACGATGGCCGCAAGCATGAATGTCCAGGAGACCCCCGCCCCGAATTCCGAGGACCACGAAACCCCGGCCACCACGCCTGCCGCAACCGCCGCTCCTGCAAAGACGAGTAGCGATATGTGGGAAAGGTCCCGAAGGTTTCGCTCTGCCCCGCCGGAAAAACCCAGGGGATGTGCCGGCCACACGGGCTGCGAAGCAATTCGACGTACAGCCATCGTTTTCTCCCTCCGACTCATGTGAGCAGAAAGACCTCGCGTTGCTGAACATGTACTCCGCCGTGCACAGTGGTTATCGGACGGAATCCCGTCGAGCATTAGGTCAAGGGGTGTAATTGAGCAGGCTGCTGGTGGATTCGCAAACCAGAAGCCGCGTCGTCCTTTTCGGGCGGGCGATGGTTGCAGGAGCCAGCTCGGAGGGGAAAAACCGAATCAGAAATGTGATAACTTGTTAGCATGATTTCGTGTTGAAGGTCCTGCGTCTCGGAGCGTCCCGCCGCTCCCGTTGGACAGGGGAACGATGAGTGCCAGAAGCTGCTGAGATGATTGCCACCGGGAAGCTCCTTCCCCGGCCTTTCTACAGAACTCTGATAAGGGGAACCTTGACGGCATCAGACGGCGGCCGAATAAAATCCCAACGAAAGAGGAACCAGCGCGATGCCGCCAGAGAGTGATCGCCTTTGCCCAAGATGCGGCCAACTGGTTCCCGCCGGCCAGGCAGATTGCCCCGTTTGCACGCGCCCGCAGGGATTACTGTGGTTGCTGGAGAGAGAGACCCTGGTCCTGCTCAGCCTCATCGCGTTGGCGATTTTCTTTGTGATCACGGGATTCACGGTCAAGAGATATCATGCTTCGCAGTTGGCGCTGGGCGGCAGGTGGTACCAGAGAGGAGAAGCGGCCCTCCAGTCGAACCGCCCTGAGGAAGCAGTAGACGCTTTCCACACTGCGCTCGTTTACGCGCGCAACAACACCGTTTATCAGAAGCGCCTGGCCGAGGCATTGATCGAGGCCAAGCACCAGGCTGAGGCCGAGGCGTATCTGCGGGCCCTGTGGGTGCGCCAGCCAGGCGACGGAGCCGTAAATCTCGAGCTGGCCCGGCTGTCGGCGAACGCGCACAATGTGCCGGAGGCAATCCGCTACTATCAAAATGCGGTCTTTGGCATCTGGGAAGCCAAACCCGAAATCAGCCGGCGCGACGCCCGCATCGAAATGTGCAAGTTCCTGCTGGCAGAAGGCAAAAAAGCCGTTGCGGAATCCGAACTCATCGCTCTCCAGGCCGAGCTGCCACCCGATGCCAAACTCCACACCCAGGTCGGAAACATGTTTGTGCAGGTGGAGGATTATCGGCGGGCGCTGACTGAGTTCCAGCGCGCGCTGAAACTCGATCCAAGGATGCGGGGCGCCTGGGCTGGCGCCGGTGAAGCCTCCTATCGGCTTGCCGAGTTTATCCAGGCCCGGCATTACTTCCAGCGAGCTGTGGAACTAAACCCGCATGACCAGGACGCGGCCCGAAAGCTCGAGATCAGCAGGTGGGCTGTTGATCTTGACCCTTTCCAGCGCCGGCTGTCGCAGAAAGATCGCGGGCGGCGAACGGTTGCGGCTTTTCAACAGGCCCTTTCCCGGCTCAGGCGATGCGCCCAGAGCCGGGGCGCAAATCTGCAATCACAAGCGGGGGCTGGTCCATTTGCGAGCGTTTATTCCAGCGTGGAGAAGGTGCAGCCCGAGGTCAGCCGGAAGATCCTGCGCGGGAATCCGGACCTTATTAACGACGTGATGGATCTGGTGACGCAAATGGAGGAAACGGCCCAGCAGGCCTGCGGAACTCCTCCTCCGGCGGACCAGGCGCTGCTGATGATTTCCCATACGCGAGGGGCTACAGAACAGTGACCGACTCCGCAGCCGCCGATCATAACGCCGCCGCTGGGCCCCGCGCCTACGATCTCTTCCATCGATACTGGCAGCGGTTGCGTGCCCGGCGCGCAAAGCTGCGGGTGCCACGCCTCTTCCTGCATGAAGAAGGTCTCTTTCTTCTTCTGGCCGTTATCATCGGCCTGTTCTCCGGTCTCGCTGTCGTATGCTTTCAGATTTCCATCGACTGGAGCCGAATCGAGCTTCTCGGATCCAGCCTGGCGCCCGGCCCGGTCCGGGTCATTCTGGTCCCGGCATTAGCGGGGCTGGCTGTTGCCGCCCTGGTCATCTTTGTCTTCCCGCGTGTCCGAGGCAGCGGCGTCAATCAAACCAAGGCGGCCGTCTATGTCTATGACGGCTACATTCCTTTCAGTACGGTGCTCGGCAAGTTCGTGACCTGTTCTCTGGCCATCGGGAGCGGCCAATCGCTGGGGCCCGAAGACCCATCGCTCCAAATCGGGGCTGGGATCGCTTCGGCGCTGGGAAGGCGCTTTCATCTCTCGCGGGAAAAGGTCCGGCTGATTGCGCCCGTCGGCGCCGCCGCAGGGCTGGCGGCCGCCTTCAACGCGCCCATCTCAGCGGTGCTGTTTGTTATCGAGGAAGTCATCGGGAGGTGGAGTTCGGGCGTGCTGGGCGCGATCGTCCTTGCGGCGGTGTCCAGTGTGACGGTGCTCCACCTGTTTCTGGGTGAAGAGCCCTTGTTTCGAGTTCCACCCTTCCACATGGAACATCCCAGCGAGTTGTTCTCCTACGCTATTCTGGGCGTAATTGGCGGGTTCGCTTCTCTGGTGTTCGTCCGGCTGGTGTCTTTTCTCCGGGTCCGCTCAAAAGCTCTGCCCAGGTGGACACATTACGTCCAGCCGGCAGCGGCGGGGCTGCTGATTGGAGTAATGGGAATCTGGATGCCCCAGGTCATGGGGGCAGGTTACGACATCATCGACCTGGCCCTGCACGACCAGTTCACCTGGAAGCTGTTGGCGCTGCTGGCGGTATTCAAAATCCTGGCCACAAGCTTTTCATTTTCAAGCGGCACGCCCGGCGGCATGTTCGCGCCAACTCTGTTTGTGGGCGCCATGATCGGCGGTGCGGTGGGCGGAGTTGAGCACCTTTTCTTTCCACACATGGGAGGGAGTGTTGGCGGCTTCGCACTGGTGGGAATGGGAGTGCTTTTTGCCGGCTTCCTGCGAGTTCCCATGACCTCTGTGTTCATGGTGGTGGAGTTGAGCGGGAACTACTCCATCATTCTGCCCGTCATGGTTTCGAACACCATCGCCTATCTGATCTCGCTCCGCTACCAGCGGGTTCCTCTGTTCGATCTTCTGTCCCGCCAGGACGGCACCGACCTGCCCTCCATGGAAGAGCAGCGCGAGCGCTCAATGTTGCGGGTCGAGGATGCCATGCGCCCGCCTGCGGAAATCGTCCTGCGCGCTGAGGACACCGTGGCCGATGCGGCAAGGCGCGTGAGCGCCGCGGCGCCGGACTTCTTCCTGGTGAGCCACAGGAACGGCGACTGGACGAGCGTGACGAAGGAAGACCTGCGCCGCCTGGTTAAGGAGGAAAAAGGCGCCTTGCCTCTTGCAAGGGCTTTGTCCAGCCCCTTGCTACCCTGGCTCCATCCGGACCAGCCACTCGACGCCGCCCTGCGGCAGATCGGCGAGTGGCCGATTCTGCCCGTCATCCACCGGGCGGACTTTAACAACCTACAGGGGATTATCTCTATCGCCGATATCCTGGCTGCCTACGGGGCCGCGAACGATGAGGAGGAACATTCCAGGATGAATGGTGAATCGCCCGTCCCTGAAACTGCCTTTAGCCCTGAAGGCAATCGGCCGTAGTGCCTCCCGGAAAACAGGCTTCCGTGCGCCGCTGGCTTACAGACTCGGAATCAAGCCAGTGGGGTAGGCCAGTCGCGCGGACAGAGGCTTCCACCTGTCCACGCTGTCCTCGCGAGCGGCCGCCCAATTGGTCACGTGAGGCTGGTACATCCGGTATTTGGCCCCTTCATCCGCCCGGCCCATCATTTGAGATGTACTGATCGAGGGAATTGAGTTCGCGCCGAAGCTCGTCCACAAGGTGTTCAAGCAGATTGCGGATGGATAGCATCCCGAGGAGATCACCGTCCTCTGAAACAATCGCCAGATGGCGCATGTGGCGGTCAACCATCTGATTGAAAGCTTCTTCCGCAGTCAGGTCTTCAGGGATGGTCGCAACAGGGGCTGTCATCACATCGCGGATCTTTGTGTGTTCCGGGTTGAGCTTCTGCAGTACGACGCGCAGCATAACATCGCGCTCAGTAAAGACTCCGCAGAGCTCGCCCTTCTCGCCCTTCTCGATCACCGCAACGGCCCCAACCCCTTCTCTTGCCATAATCCGGACAGCCTCAAGGACGCTCTGCCCCGCCTCAATCTTCGCGGGAGGAACGTGAGCAATCGTTAGAAGATCCATGTCTGCCTCCTGGAGCTCTCGCTCCCCGGCAATTCGATGAAAGGACCTTTTCCTGATGAGGGAATCCTAAGCCCGGCGCGGTGCGAAGTCAAGACTCACAGCCCGAAGGGGGGATGCCGGGCCGGAATGCTCATGCGGCCATGATTTCCTGCCGGAAAAAAGCCAGGCTGGCGGTGGCATCCTGCGCCAGCGATCCCCGTCCTTCGATGGAAATTCCGCCGTGGAAGCCAATCTGTTTCACCAGCTTGAAGAACTCGCCGTATTCGGGGTCTTCCGCCGGACTTTTGGGCCACAGCCGCCCATTGGGATTGGCAAAATGGAAGTGTACGATTTCTTTTCTGGCCTTTAGAAGGATGTCCGGGCTTTCCTTCTCCACGCGCAGGTGGTAGTAATCGATGATCATCTTGATATTGGGATGGTTAACCTCGTGGACCAGCCGCAGGGCTTCTGCTCCGGTATTAATAATGTTGCTTTCCTGGTGGCGCAAGGGCTCGATGGCGATAATCATCTGGTGGCGGCGCGCAATATCCCCTGCCCGAACCAGGAAATCCTTGATCTGGCCCCAGGCCTTTTCGCGTGAATAACCGGGCGGCACGTTTCTTGAACCAGCACTGCCCCAGACTACAATCGATCCGCCAAGTTCGCGGCATCGGGCCAGCGTAAGGTCCAGATAGCCCTGCAGCGCGTTCCAGTTCACATCGTCGCCCACCACGCGCAAGTCCTTCCGCCGGATAAAGCTGATGAAAGACTCGCATCGAATGGGTGAAGCCATCACCTTCGCCTTAAAGGCCTGAAAACTGTCCTCGCTCATCTCTGAGACAGAAGCAGCCGCAGGCTCGATGTAATCGAACCCGTAGCTGACCACCTGGTCCAGTTCCGAGGTCGGCGCGCAAACACCTATCTTGATGCCTTCCACACTGGCCAGCGCTGGCAAAGCAATTCCAGCGGCGCCAGCCGCCATCAGAAATGCCCGGCGTGTAAGCTCCACCTCACCCTCCTCTGCAATTTTAGGTACCCCTGAGAGGGTCCGCTCCGCGACATTGCCGAATCGCCTGGTACGGAAGGCCCTTCGAAAACGCAGGGGCCGGCGCCAAAGCGGGCAATCCCCAGGTAGCGCCCGGCTCGTACCCGCCCAAGGTCCTCGCGGCTGGTCTGCCGCTGACGGTCCTTACACGTTCTCTGGAATAAAGAACGGTCTTCTGTAGCCACGATCTGCGCTGCGCAGCAGGCGGGTGGCTTCATCGTCGTTCACCACCTGCACCGCATCCGGATCAAATTCGATGGTCTTGCCAAGCCGGTAAGAGGCATTGGCCAGGTAGATCAGCGTCGCGGAAATATAGCCCTCTTCAATCGGTGCATTCAGCGATGCCTTATTCCGCGAGCGGACGGCTTCGATAAAGTTGAGAAAGTGGTCGCCGCCTCCGGAGCCCTGCGGGCCGGGCTCATGTCCCGGACCAAGCCATGTCTTGTAACCCTCTGATCCGTCAATTGTCATATAACCCTTGGAACCGTAAAAAATGTCACCGATGGTATTTTGAGGTGAAGACGCCGGGCCCAGCTTGCGCGTGTGGGCTTGCAGTCCGGCCGCTGGAATTCCGTGGGACCCACGGCCCTCGCCGATGCCTGCTTCGTGGTTGGTGATCCAGCCACGCACCTCGAATTCGAGCATTTTGCGGCTGCCGTCCGGCATGTCGTACTGGAAGGAACAGTTGAGCGTGTTTGGAGTTTCCTGGTCATCCTTGAACATGAATTTGCCGCCCACCGCAGTAATCCTGTTAGGGAATTTGACGCCCAGTCCCCAGCGTGCAATGTCAAGCTGGTGGATGCCCTGGTTGCCCAGGTCGCCGCTGCCGTAATTCCAGAACCAGTGCCAGTTGTAGTGGAAATGGTTCTTGGTGAAAGGCTGGTCAGGAGCGGGCCCGAGCCACAGGTCGTAGTGGACGCCAGAGGGAACCGCCTCATTTGGAGTGTGTCCAATCGTGGGCCGCCATTTGTAACAGAGTCCGCGGCCCAGATAGACTTCGCCAATCACTCCGTCGCGAAGTTTCTGCACAGCGTCGATGATGCCCTGCATCGAACGGCTCTGTGTTCCGTGCTGCACCATCCGGTTATAACGGTTCGCTGCCGTCACCAGTTGTTTGCCTTCCCACCAGTTGTGGCAGCAGGGCTTTTCAACATAGACATCCTTGCCGGCTTCGCAACCCCAGACGGCCATCAGCGAATGCCAGTGGTCCGGAGTGGCAATCGAAATCGCATCAATCGACTTATCTTCCAGCAGTTTCCGCACGTCATAATAGTATGCCGGCTTGGCAAGCCCCATTTTCTCCATGTCGGCGATCCGCTCGTTGCCCACGTTCTCGTCCACATCGCAAATCGCCGCAATCTGCACGTTGGGGAGTTTCGAGTATCCCTTGACGTGGTCCCATCCTCGCCCACGGACGCCGCACACGGCAACCCGGACACGGTCATTAGCTCCCAGGACTTTCCCGGTTGCCCCAACCAGGCCGAGCCCACCCATGGCTGCCAGACCCGCGCCCGTCCTGGCGCCCGACTTTAAGAATTCCCGCCGGCTGACTTCAGAATGCTGACCCATACCTGTTCTCCCTTCTAATAACGAATTAAACCTGAGTAAGGTGGTCTCAATATAACACAGGATAAGCAGCGCGGCCCCGCCGGATTGCCTGGGATCTCCGCATGGCCGGGCATTATGAAACTCACCATCGCCCTGCATGTCGTTTGCCCAGGACGTCCTTGCGCGTGGGCGGATGGGTGCTGCCGGAGGTGAACGCCCCAGAGTTTTTTGCTTGCCAGTACTGTCTTGTGGCCTGTAATCTGAAGTGTTACAAGTCCACTCAAGTTGGAGGAAGAGTATGGCAACCACGGAAGCCGTTCCCCGTATCGGACGGCAGAATCAAAGCGGCCGGATGACGGAGCGTGTGCGGGAAATCCTGAGTTGGTATGAAAGCGATTCCCCGGGAACAAAAACCAATATCGCGCGTCTGTTGAACAGCGGGCGCCTCGCTGGAACAGGCAAACTGGTGATTCTGCCCGTCGACCAGGGTTTTGAACACGGGCCCGCGCGCAGTTTCGCTGTGAACCCAGCCGCCTACGACCCCAATTATCATTTTGAACTGGCCCTCGAGTCCGGCTGCAACGCCTATGCGGCGCCGCTGGGATTTCTGGAATCCGCCGCCGGACGCCACGCGGGAGAGATTCCCCTCATCCTGAAGCTCAACAACCACGATACCCTGCACGATGAGAAGGACCCGCTTTCGTCCGTCACCGGCAGCGTCCAGGATGCTCTGCGCCTGGGATGCGTAGCCATCGGCTTCACAATTTATCCCGGATCGGCCGCCGCGCGGACCATGTACGAGGAACTGCGGGAACTTGCTGCCGAGGCCAAGGGTCGCGGGCTGGCCGTTGTCGTGTGGTCATACCCGCGTGGGTCGGACATCAGCAAGGAGGGCGAAACGGCCATCGACGTCGTCGCCTACGGCGCCCAGATTGCCGCGCAGCTCGGCGCTCACCTGATTAAGGTGAAGCTGCCCAGCGAACACATTGAGCAGGAGGCCGCGCGGAAGGCTTATGAGAGCGCCAAGGTGCCCATCAGCACCTTGACGGACCGGGTGCGCCACGTCGTTCAGTCCTCCTTCGCCGGCCGCCGGATCGTTATCTTCTCCGGAGGAACAAAGGTCGCCGATGCGAACGTGTTTGACGAAGCCCGCGCCATTCGTGACGGAGGAGGTTTTGGCTCGATCATCGGCCGCAACTCCTTCCAGCGGCCCAGGGAGCAGGCGGTGAAATTGCTTCAGACGGTTATGAACATCTACGCAGGCGAAATGAAGTAGTTGGAATCTCCGAGTTCAGGGTCCGGAAGGGCGGGAGTTCGCTCCCGCCCTTTTCTGTTTAAGTAGCAGGAAAGCAAGCATGCGCGGTCTGGAATATCGCAACACGCTAGCGGGCCAGCTTCTGGCCGCCGTGCGGTGAGATTTTGGTCAGCTCAGCATGGAGTTCCCGGGCCGGAGCAGGAATTCCGCCTGCGCCCTGCAGGCATATCTCCTTCGGCTCCAGCTTGCGGCCGTAAAGCCGCTCGTTCGCCTCGCCGTCTGTTTTCATGAAAGCACCCTGTAGAGATATGCCTGCGAACAAGCCCCGGGCCCGCGAGTAGGTGAGAATCTCCGCGTGCATCTGCAGATCGGTGGCCGCCTGGGACGTGCGGCCCACAGGGCCTCCGGCAACCGAAGCGTCTGCCCCGAGCTGCGTCTTGTTCCCCATCAATTTCTCGGCTCCTCTGGCGCTCATCACGATCATGACAATGTCGGTCGCCGAACCGCCAATCTGAAGTCCGAAGCTTGCACCACCCATGGTAAACATGGAGGGCCCTCCCCAGGGGCCATCGCCGTTGCGCCTGCAGACCATCGAGCCCTTGCCGCCGCTGGCGCCGAACCCAAAAGCAACCTTCTTGTAAGATGGTACGATGGCAACACACACAGCTTTGTCCAGAAGGTCCTGAGGAATTCCCTTCTCAGGCGTCTTCATGATCTCTTGAAGAATTTCCGCCGATCGGTTCAGCCTCTGGTCCTCGCGGCCCTGCGCAAATGCAGGAACGTAAACCGAAATCATCAGCAAGCCCGCCACAACATATTTCATACGGTTTCCTTTCTCCCCCAATCCGGATTTCGGCCCTTGGTCGTCAGGTCGCTATCGGGCCCTAATGAGGATTGCATAATAGATTGACGGACTTCCGTAGCGCCGGGACGGCGACGCTACAAATGATCTTGTCACCATATTTTGTAATCCTCAGTAAGTCACTAATTCTGCACAGAACCAGCGCAAACGTCCATCGGAACTTTCACGCGTGCCGAGGCGCATCACACCTGGGAATAAGGCGCTGGCGCCAGAAAATAGTTCGTGATGTTCACCACGTTCGGCCCGGAAGAAAATTTAGGCGATACCGTCAGCGCCTTCCATTGAGCGTCCGAGCTGAAGGCCTGCCACGCCTTTTCGCGCTCTTCGATGCTGCCAATCGACAGCATGTAAGTAAGGTTTGGCATCCGGTCGCCGATCAGCTTTTCGCCGAAAAACACGGGATGAAATCCGCTACGGATAAAGATGTCCACTTCGCCGCTGCCGAACATCTCCACTTTGTTCAAGTTGTAATTCTTGCTGGAGCTCTCGTAGGTACGAAGTTCAAAAATGCGCTTGCCTTTGGGCGGGACCGTAATCCGCGGATGACAATCAAACGCCTTCATCAGCGAACTCTCATAGCGTACGTAAGCGGGGTCCGATGCTGGAGCATTCAGGAATTCCGCGCCGTTCTTGACATATTCGGCATCGGCGCGCAGGCGCTCCTCGAGCGTCGCAACGGACTCCAGCGAGCGGTGCGGCAGCAGCACGTAAAGCGATGGGCTGATCGGTCCCACCACGGTATTGAATACGCCCACCGGGTCGATGCCCATCCGGTTGAGGGCCGGAATTGCCGCCTCGCGCAGATAACTGTGCATGAGCTTCACCTTGGCGCCGTTGGTAAGCTGGTAGAACCTGAGCTCGTAGTAGTCGCGCGCCGCCTTTGACTCCTCAGCGCCGTCCACGGGAGCCGATGCCAGTCCCGCTGACACTGCAAGAGTTGATGCGAGAAAGTCGCGCCGCTTCATCAATTGACCTCCATGCGAATGTGAATTTCCGTGATAGCTCGCCTTCCTGGATTGCCATACTTCAAGGCCCGGGAACCCGATATGAACTCTGCAAATATGCCGAAGCGCGGGCATGCTGGAGAGACCACGCAACCTCGCGCCCATTCGTCCCCGCCCTCACACCTGCGAATACGCCGCCGGGCGCAGCAGCACGTTGGTGATGTTTGAAACAATCTCGTCATCCGAATAGCCGGGCGTCGCCCGCAGCTTCTTCCAATCCGGGTCCGTCCCGAACGCGGCCCAGCGCTTATTCCGGTCCTCCACGCTTTCCGACGCCAGCATGTAAGTCAAGTTGGGCCAGCGCTGGCCAATCAATTTTTCACCGAAGAACACCGGATGAAAACCGACCTTCTTGAAGATATCGATTTCTCCCGTGTTAAACATTTTGATTTTGGTCAGGTTGGCCTTCTTGGTGGCGTTATCGTAAGTGCGCAGTTCGAAGACGCGCGGCCCCTGGGCCGGAGGCGTGATGCGCGGATGCGTTTCAAACGCGACCATAAACTCGCTCCCAACGCGCACAAACGGCGGATTTGAGGCTGGAGCGTTCAGGAAGGCAGCGCCGCGTTCCAGGTATTCGTTGTCCGCGCGCACGCGCTCCCACGCCGTCAGCAACGAGGCGGCCGAGGGGTGCGGAATCAGCACGTAGAGCGATGGGCTTCCCGGCCCGACGAGCATCTCGAACACGCCCACCGGCTTGATGCCCGCGCGATTCAGCGCCGGAATTGCGGCATCGCGCAGATAGTCGTTGGTTAATTGCGCGCCCGGCCCGCGATGGAGCCCGTAAAACCGCAACTCGTAAAATTCGCGGCCATTCGCCCCCGCCGGCTCGCCAGGGGTCATCCCGGGCGGCGCCGAAGCCGCCAGCGATGATGCCAGAAAGTCCCGCCTCTTCATCTCCGCCTCCCCCATCGCCTGAATCTCAGCCAAGCCCCGTTTTCGTTGGCCCCGTTATTGTATGGCATTCCGTCAAGCCCGGCCTCAGTTTGTGTCCGTCGTCCGCTATGGAAGTTCTAGAGGCGCGTGGGTTCCACAAGTCAGGCTGTGTTCACCACGGCGCAACAGGCGCTCGGAAAGGAGCGCGTGTGGGAGGCGCAATGGGCGCGTCGAAGGCCAAAGAGGGACGGCGTCCGTGATATAATGTTGGGAATACCTTGGCCCCCTGGACAGGAGCATTGAAACATTGCCTGCGGGCCGGCCGCGGTGGAAGGAGCGCTGTTTATGGCATTGGACTTTTACGAAAAGGCCTGGCACAACGGCAAGTTCATCTCCTGGAGCGAGGCAACTATCCATGTAGCCTCCCACGTGGTCAGCTACGGCTCCTGCCTGTTTGAGGGTATCCGGACCTACGAGACGCCGCAAGGCGCAGCCATCCTCCATCTGGACGCGCACGTCGGCCGCCTGCTGGATTCCTCCAAAATTTATCGCACCGAGCCGGGCTTTACGCGCGAGCAGCTCAAGCAGGCCATGATTGACCTGGTGCGAGTAAACAGCGTCAGATCGTGCTACATTCGCCCGCTGATTTTCCGCGGCTACGACAGCCTGGGAGTGAGCCCGCTGAAGAACCCGGTGGAGATTTACCTGCTGGCCTGGAAGTGGGGCAAGTATCTGGGCGATGAGGCGCTGAAACAGGGTGTGGACGTCTGCGTCAGCTCCTGGAACCGCATTGCGCCCAACACGCTGCCGGCCATGGCCAAGGCCGCCGCCAATTACATGAACGCGCAGCTCATCAAGATGGAAGCCATCACCAACGGGTACGTGGAAGGCATTGCGCTCGACCACTCGGGCAACATCAGCGAAGGCAGCGGGGAAAATATTTTTGTGGTGCGCAACGGAAAGATCTACACGCCGCCGCTCGGGTCGTCCGTGCTGCCGGGCATTACTCGCGCTTCCATCATCCAGCTCGCCGAAGAAGCCGGAATCCCCGTGGTGGAGCAGGTGCTTGCCCGCGAAATCCTCTACATCGCCGATGAAGTCTTCTTTACCGGAACGGCGGCGGAAGTGACCCCCATCCGCTCCGTCGATCGCATTGTGGTGGGCAAGGGCCAGCCCGGCGCCGTCACTCGGGAGCTGCAGGAGCGTTACCTCGAAATCGTGGAAGGCCGCGCCGAAGATAAGTTCGGCTGGCTGACTTACTGCAATCAGCCGGTTGCCACTTCGAATTAACCCCGGCCGGTTTTCCTGCTCAAAAGCCTTTGTGCCAGCTACATGCCCTGAGCGCATTGACTTAGGCGTCGCGCGCCCGGTTTTCTCCCCGTCCTCTGTGCTCTCTGTGGTGAATTTTTCAGACAAAAAGACACTTCGCGCTGATGCTTCAGTCACAACACTAAACGAAATTTCCCGACTCGCCTCCCGCCAGAAAAATTCCTTGCATTACACCGCCTTGTGTCGCGTATAGTCTTACCCAACAAAGTTGGCACCTCGGGAGGACAACGTGAGAATCTGTGGACTCATTCTATCCATCGCCATGCTGCCGGCACTCGCGGCCGCGCAGGCGCTCCGGTGCAACCTGCAAAATTACAAGCCGCTCGACGGGCTGAAGGCGGAAGTCCACGGAAGCGCCCTGCAAGTCGACTGGCAGGGAGAGCGTGGCGAAACGCTACGTGCCCAGTTCACCTTGCGCGATGGCGTGCCCACATTGCAGGAGCTTGCCGCGCGAAAGCCGGGCGGCCAGTGGGTCATCCTGGGCCGTGATCTGCAGCCGGAGTTTCAGGTCACCAGCGGTAAGCGCCGCATTGATCGCACGATGCTCGGCGCGCTGAAGCACGCTTACGGCAACGTCACGCAGGCCATGATTGACCAGCAGAAATGGAACACCTTCTGGGACGCGCCGCTCAACGTGCCGGAAACCGAAGGTGGCGATGCATCCGTGAACCTGCCGCGCAGCCCCAATGAAATCCATCGCGCCTGGGCCAGCTTTCACTCCACCGGCTGCGAAGTAAAGACCGAAGGCGCGCGCCTGGAAATCAGCTTTCCGGGAGCCGATGCGGGCATCTTTAGCGGTCGGCTGCAATACACCGTCTATCGCGGCTCAAACCTGCTGCGGCAGGAGATGATTGCCCGCACCGAAGAACCGTCGGTCGCTTATAAATACACAGGCGGACTGAAGGGCTTCGGCACTGGCGAAAACACACGGCTCATCTGGCGCGATCCGGCGCGGGCCTGGCAGGAATACGATTTCGGCGGCGCGCCGAATCAGCAACTGGTGGGCGTGCGCGCGCGTAATCGTCTGGGGATCGTTCAAACCGGCGGAGGCTCGCTCGCGTTTTTCCCTCCTCCGCACAAATTTTTCTTTGCCCGCGAGAACGAGGTTGACCCTGGCTACATCTATTACCGCAAAGATAGCGCAACCACTTTTGCCATCGGCGCGCGCCAGCCGGACCACACCATCGGCTACGCCCCTTATGGCCTGCACCAGGCGATGTGGGAGCACAGCTCGGACGAGGCGTGGCACCAGACGGGCAATTTTGCTCTCTACAACGCTCCGCCAGGAACCTGGCAGCGAATGGCCGTCTATTTTTATCTGAGCCCGGAGGACGGCCGATCGACTCAGCACGACGTGATGGCCTACACGCACGACGACGTGTTCAAGCCGCTGCCGGGTTTCAAAGTGCTGGTGAGCCATTTCCATTTTCACCTGATTGATATGCTCGGCGACCAGGGCACGGTCGATTACCGCCCGCCGTTTCTGGAGGTGTTTCGCGCCCTGGGCATCAACATCGTGATCCTCGCTGATTTCCACGGCGATGCCCACCCTGACGATCCCGGCCCGGCGCGATTCAAAGACCAGAAGGTTTATTTCGAAAGCTGCGCGCGGATGAGCGACCGCAACTTCCTGCTGATTCCCGGCGAAGAGCCCAACGCCTGGCTCGGCGGCCATTACATGATGCTGCTTTCGCACCCGGTTTACTGGTCACACGCCAAGGAGCGGCTTGCGGGACAATCGTTTGAGCAGGACCAGCCGCCGTACGGCAAGGTCTATCACACAGCGTCGGCCGCGGACATTGTGCAACAGCTGAAGGACGAAGACGGCCTCGTGTGGCAGGCGCATCCGCGCACCAAGGGTTCGGGGGGCTATCCGGACGCAATCCATACCCGGGATTATTTCCTGAGCGATCGCTTCATCGGCGCTTCGTTCGAGTCGCTGCCGGTCGATCTTTCTCAAGGAAGGCTTTGTCCGCAGCGCTGCCTGGACACGATGGACGACATGAGCAACTGGGCGCCCAAGCCGAAATTCATGATCGCCGAGGGCGACACCTATCAAAAATACCCGAGCGACGAAACCTATCCGCAGCTCGCGGTGAACTACGTCAGGCTTGACCGCGTGCCGAATTTCGACCAGGGCTGGGCGCCTGTGGTCAGCGCGCTCCACAGTGGCAACTATTTCGTCACCACCGGAGAAGTGCTGTTCCACAACTGGGGGATTGAAGGCTCGGGCGCCAAGAGTGTTTACACGGCGGATGTGGAATGGACATTCCCGCTGGAATTCGCAGAACTTGTCTGGAGCGACGGCAGCAAGGTGCAGCGGAAAATTATTCCAGCAACGGATCTGCCGGCTTTCGGCAGCCACCGGTTCCGCGTGCCGTTTGACCCTATGGGCAAAAAGTGGGTGCGCTTTGCCGTGTGGGATTCCGCAGGTGACGGAGGCTTCACCGAGCCCGTCGCCCTGAAGTAATCCGAGGAGCGCCCGTCGAAGCCTGTACAGGAACTCGGCTGAAGTTTGCGCCGGGCAGCATCCGCTCTCAAGCAACGTCCTTCCCAGGTCGATGAATAAAGTTTTGTAGCGCCGCCGTCCGCTGATGGCGGTGTGCCATTACATCGTCGCAAGGAATCACTCTGGCGGAACCTGCTGTGACCATTGATGAGTTGTTGCGAACGGCGTGCGAGAGCAAGGCCTCCGACCTTCATCTGAAGGTGGGCAACTATCCCTACATCCGCGTGGATGGGGAACTCCGGTCGCTAACCCAGTATTCCCGCGTCTCCGCTGAGGAGATGGTCAACATGGCCTTCAGCATGATGACCGACCGCCAGAAGCAGAAATTCAAAGAGCACACGGAACTCGATATGGCGTACGGCGTGGCGGGCCTGGGCCGGTTCCGCGTCAACCTTTTCCAGCAGCGCGGCAACATTGGCATGGTGCTGCGAGTGATTCCCACCAGGATCCGCACGCTTGAGGAGCTTGCGCTTCCACAGGTGCTGGACAGGATCTGCGAAGAAACGCGCGGTCTGATTCTGGTGACGGGCACCACCGGAAGCGGCAAAACCACCACGCTGGCCGCCATGGTTGACCGCATCAATTCCACGCGCACCGAGCATGTGATCACCATCGAAGACCCCATCGAGTTTCTGCACCGCGACAAGAAGGGATTTGTGAACCAGCGCGAGGTGGAAGTGGACACTTCCGGTTTTGGCGTCGCGCTGCGCGCCGCCCTTCGGCAGGATCCTGACGTTATTCTGGTGGGCGAAATGCGCGATCTTGAGACCATCCACACCGCCCTGCTGGCCGCCGAAACCGGCCATCTGGTGCTCTCCACGCTCCACACGCTCGACGCCACGGAAACCATCCAGCGCATCATCACCGTCTTTCCCCCGCCCGAACAGAAGCAGATTCGCCTTCTTCTGGCCGGCACGCTGCGCGCCATCGTGTCGCAGCGGCTGGTCCGCAAGTCCGACGGCATCGGCCGCGTGCCTGCCGCCGAGATCATGATCGCTACGGAATACATCCGCGACTGCATCATCAATCCGGAAAAGACCCGCCTGATTCGCGAAGCCATTGCTTCAGGCGTCTCGCAATACGGCATGCAGACCTTTGACCAGTCCATCTACGATCTGTACACTAAGGGGCTGATCTCGCTGGAGGAAGCGCTGCTCTACGCGTCCAACGCCGACGAATTCAAGCTGCGCATCCAGGGAATCAGGTCCACGACGGACGCCGCGCGAGACGAAATGGAGAGAGCAAGCCAGGTGGACCGCTTTGCCAGGTAAGACCGCACCCCCGAAAACTCCCTTTGACACTGCCGTGGGCATGCTTTCACGGCGACCCTATTCAGTGGCCGAACTGCGCCGCGCTCTGGAAAGGAAATTTCCCGATTCAGCCGACGTGCCCGGCGTTCTGGCGCGGCTGCGCCAGCTCGGATATCTCGATGACGCGAAGTTTGCCGACGCTTACGCCGCTTCGCTCGCTCGCGTGCGTAACTACGGCCGGCATCGCGTCCGCCGCGAACTGAAAAGCAAGCTGGTGGATTACCGCGTGATCGACCGTGCGGTGGATAACGCCTTCACCCCGGTCAACGAACGCGAACTGCTGGAGCGCGCCGTCGATAAGAAAGTCCACGCGCTGCGCAAGCCCATCACCCGCGCCAGACTCGCCTCCCTCTGCCAGAGCCTCATCCGCCGCGGCTTCCGAGCGGATGATATTATGAAAGCGGTCCGCTCGCGCCCCGAACTGACGCCTGTGGCGGAAAACGCCATTATTGAAGACAGGGACGAAGCTGAGAAATTATGAATTCTGAATTATGAATTATGAAAGGCAAGGTAGCCCGTTATTTCACCCGAATCATTGAATGGCCATCGCGAATAGCTCAAAGGACATTCGAAAGCGCTCGTTTGCCTACACCTTGCGCGCGGTAAAGCTATACCAATATCTACAGGAACAACGGAAAGGCGCCGGCTGGATTTTAGGAAGGCAATACCTACGCGCGGCGAGTTCGGTTGGCGCAAACGTAGAAGAGGCACAAGCGGCTGAGAGCCGGGCGGATTTCATTCACAAGCTGGGAATCGCTCAAAAAGAGACAAGGGAGAGTCTATACTGGCTCCGCGTGATGGCGGCGTCCGAAATCGTTCCGCTTGAGCGAATCGAGCCGCTAACGCGGGAGACAGAGGAACTGCTGAATGTGATCACCTCCATCATTCTCAACACCAAGCGCAAAAGCTCGGCTCGGAAAGAACGCGATAATTCATAATTTATAATTCATAATTCAAGCTGAAACTCAGACCTCTGAACTCAAAACTATTGTGATGACTTCCAACGAAATTAGAGTACGATTTTTGAAATTCTTTGAGGGCCGCGGCCACAGGATTGTGCGCTCCTCCTCGCTGGTGCCGGCAAACGATCCCACGCTGCTGTTCACCAACGCCGGGATGAACCAGTTCAAGGACGTCTTCCTGGGCCGCGAGAAGCGTGATTACTTGCGCGCCTGCTCGTCGCAGAAGTGCGTGCGCGCGGGCGGCAAGCACAATGACCTTGAACAGGTGGGCCGCACCCGCCGTCACCACACTTTCTTCGAGATGCTGGGCAATTTCAGCTTTGGCGACTACTTCAAGGCCGAGGCGATTCCCTGGGCGTGGGAGCTGGTGACCAAAGAATTTGCCATCCCGAAGGAGAAGTTGTACGTCACAGTGTTCGAAGGGCAAACCGCCCCTTACCTCGATATCCCGAGTGACACCGAAGCGGAAGAACTCTGGGCGAAGATTGTTCCGCGCGAGCGCATCTTCCGCCGCGATGGCACGGAAAATTTCTGGCAGATGGGCGAGACCGGCCCTTGCGGCCCCTGCTCCGAGATCCATTACGACATGGGCCCCGAGGCCAGCGATCAGGGCCACAAAAATTGCACATTTCCCTGCCCCGACGATTGCGGCCGCTACGTGGAAATCTGGAACCTGGTCTTTATGCAATTCAACCGCGATGACCAGGGCCGGATGACGCCGCTCCCCCGCCCTTCCATCGACACCGGCGCGGGGCTTGAACGCATGACGGCCGTGCTGCAGGGCAAGCTCTCGAATTTTGACACTGACGTTTTCAGGCCGCTGATTGACGAAGCCGCCGCGCTGGTCCCGCAAGGCGGGATCGAATATGGGGCCAATCACGATACCGACGTCTCGCTGCGCATCATCGCCGACCATGCGCGCGCTTCGACGTTCCTGATTTCTGACGGCGTGCTGCCCTCAAATGAAGGGCGCGGCTACGTCCTGCGCCTCATCATGCGCCGCGCCCTCTACCACGGCCAGACACTCGGTATGAACGAGCCCTTCCTTTATAAAATGTCGAGTCGTGTGGTCGATATGATGAAGGACGCCTACCCCGAACTCGCCGAAACCGCGCACCACGTGGCAAAGGCCATCAAGATTGAAGAGGAGCGGTATGCGCAGACGACAGGTTTCGGAATCGAGGAGCTGAGGAGGCTCCTCGAAGGTATGCCGGGCTGGGAGGTGGAACCGAGCGGCCTTGATACGGGACAAGAGATCCGCGCGACGGCTCCGGGAGGTAGGCAGAAGGCAGTGGAGTACAAGAAGATCCTAGGAGGGGTACGGTTCAGGTTTCGCAATGTAGTCCCAGGAGACGTTCTCTTCAGGGTTCATGACACGTTCGGGCTGCGTCCAGACTTCGTCCAGGATCTCGTCAGGGACTCCGGGGGCACGGTCGACTGGAAGGGCTACGAAGCCGAAATGGAGAAGCAGCGCGAGCGGGCGCGGGCATCGTGGAAAGGTGCAGCCAAGCAAATCGCGGACCCAGCGTACCAGAAGGTCGCTGCCGGGATGTTTAGCTATCCGCTTCCGGGAGGAGGCGTCAAGATTCAGCCGGCCCTGCATTCTAAATTTCTTGGCTACGACCAGACAAAGTCAACCGGTTGCAAAATCTATGGCATAGTTCAAAACGGTGAAAGCAAATACGAACTTCGTAAAGGCGACGAGGGCGAAATCATCTTAGATAAGACGCCTTTCTATGCCGAAGCGGGCGGACAGGTGGGGGACACGGGGCGTTTTTTTGCCTCAGACAGCGACCATGAAGTGGCCCACATCACGGACACTTACCGTCCGGTCAGCGGTGTGACGGCCCACAAGGCCACCGCGCGCGATACGCTGCGCGTGGGCGACGTGGTGACGGCGGTGGTGGATGTCGAGCGCCGCGACGCCATCCGTCGCAATCACACGGCCACACACCTGCTGCACGCGGCCCTGCGGACCACGCTGGGCACGCACGTCAAGCAGGCAGGATCGCTCGTAGCGCCGGACCGCTTGCGCTTTGATTTTTCGCACTACGCCGAATTGGGCGAGCAGGACCTGCTGGACATCGAAGACCTCGTGAACCAGCACATCCTGAAGAACGAGGAAGTCCGCACCGACCTGATGGACATTGACCAGGCGCTGGCCACCGGCGCCATGGCGCTTTTCGGCGAAAAGTATGGCGACCGCGTGCGGGTGCTCTCGATTGCCGACGGCGGCTTTTCTCGCGAGCTTTGCGGCGGCACGCATGTCAGCCGCACGGGCGATATCGGCCTGTTCAAAATTGTTTCGGAGGGCAGCGTGGCAGCAGGCACGCGCCGCATTGAGGCCATCACCGGCCTGGGCGTACTCGAGCACATTCGTAAGGCCGATGAGACGCTGGGGATGGTGGGCGAAACTCTGCGCGCCAGACCTGATGAGGTTCTGGAAGCGGCGCAAAAGCTCGCGGAGGCCGAAAAGAAACTGCGCAAGCAACTGGACGCCCAGCAGATGAAGCGCGCGGCGGCTGAGGCTGGCGACCTGCTGGACCAGGCGCGCGACATCAAGGGTGTGCGGGTGGTTTACGCCCGCGTGGAAGGCGTTTCGCGTCCCGCCATCCGGCAGATGGTGGACCAATTGCGCGCCAGGCTGGGTTCCGGAGTGATCGCTCTGGGCGCGGTGGCAGACGGCAAGGCGGCGCTCATCGTGGGCGTGACCCAGGATTTAACGGCCCGGCTCGACGCCGGAAAGATTGTGCGCCAGGCCGCGGCGCTGATGGAAGGTTCCGGCGGCGGCCGCAAAGACCTGGCCGAAGCCGGCGGCAAGAACCCCGACCGGTTGGATGAATCTGTCCAGGCGGTGCCGGGCATCGTGGAAAAGATGCTTTGAAGAGTGTCGATTCGCAGGCCGGGCAACTGTACCGCTCCCCGTCATTCCGATCCCGCAAAGCGGGAGAGGAATCTGCTGTTACGGCTCCTCAGCAGGTGGGTGCTTAAGCTCTGACGTTCGTCGCGCCTCCATCCAGCCGGCTTCAGCCGCTGAAGCGATCATCGGGCAATTCTATGTCACTGACCTGCCGCCGCTCCTGACTTCTGGCCCCTGACTGCTGACTTCTGGCTCCTGACTCCTGCCTTCTTGCCTCTCTCGCCGATTTTGCTTGACAAACACTGGCCTAGCATGGTAGTCTTCCTTAACGCCCCGCAAGCCGCGAGTTTTCCGGGACCAAAAGAGACAAAATGGGACAAAAAAACACGTTTTTTGAAAAACAAACCGGAGAGGTTGTTGAAAAGAAAGAGAAATGGCCGAAAAACAAACCGGAACAAACCGGAAAACAAAGCGGAGAAGTTATTGAAAACACGTGCCTGTGGAAAAAACGAACCGGAACGAACCTAAAAACAAAGCTACCGATCTTGTTGAAAACACTAGAAGGCCAAAAAGCGGACTCGAATATGGGCCGGAGATATTCGGGTCCTTTCTGTAGCCGCTCCGTCGGCGGGCTCGGCGGCCCTGCATGTGGGAACCGCGTGTGGGCATTGGGAAAGCGCTTCGCCTGGTACCGATATTTAGGAAAGCGGAAAAGTCCGTTTTTTCTTGTTGACGCGGCAAAAGCACGTTATAATTCAATCGTTTTGGACGGTTCTGCCCGTCAAGCTTAGATGGCGGGTGGAGTGCCAGGCCGTCCCCGCAAATTGGAAAGCGAGCTAGAGTCTGGCTGGGTGCCAGCGGGTTAGCGGGGGGATGAGTTCCGCTCTTCCACGATGGTGTGGAGGCAGGATCTCTATGCGAATCTGGTTAAAGTCCGAAACCCCTGCCTTTGCTGCGGCCTGTGGCGTACTCCTTGCTGCATTCCTGATCAGTTCGGCTTCCCTCGAGGCAGGACAGATTGCCGCCATCGCCGGCCAGGACGGCCAGGCCGTTTACGTCAACGGAACTCCTGAGAACACGCAGCCTGCTTTCACGCCGGCCGAACCTCTTCTCGCCAGGCCGGCAGAAATCGACTCCATCATTGACCGCGTCTCGAGCCATTATCAGGTGGACCCCAGGCTGGTCCACGCCATGATCCGGGTTGAATCCAACTATGACCCCTCGGCGGTTTCTTCCAAAGGCGCCATGGGTCTGATGCAGTTGATTCCCGCCACCGCGCAGCGCTTTGGCGTGCGCAATCCTTTCGATCCCAGCCAGAACATCCTGGGAGGCGTCAGCTATCTGAAGTATCTTCTGCACCTTTTTGGGGGCAATCTGCCGCTCTCGCTGGCGGCGTACAACGCGGGCGAGGAGCGCGTCATCCGGTCCGGCGGCGTACCGGCCATTCCCGAAACCGAGCATTATGTGCGGGCGATTACGCGCCTCTACTCGTCGCAGGACGCTGGCCCTGCGGCCACGGCGGCGCAGGCAGCGCGTATGGCGCCCATCGTCCGCTATGTGGATTCACAAGGCGTCATCCACTTTACCAATTCTGAGTAGCCGGGCGGGGTTCGCCGCCTGGCGCGGCCTGGCGGCCAGCTCAGCCCTCCTGGGGGGACACAACGGAAGCTAAAAACGGACCGAAGCGAAGAGCGACCGGAGAAGCGTTTGATTTCAGGCTTGTCGTGGTGGCGTCAGCCTGGATTCTGGTTCTTGGGATTGCACCCGGCTTTGCCGTCACGCGTCATACTGTGCTTGCAGAAAAGGCTTACCTGCACGCCGTGGAACTCCAGCAAAAGCTCCAGGCCAAACCTGCCGGCCAGCGCACCGCGGCGGAATACGAGCGCATCATCCGCGAATACCGGAACGTTTATCTTTACGATTTCGCCTACGCCAAGGCCCCGGTGGCGGCGCAGGCCATGGGCGATCTCTACGTGGAAATGGGCCGTCAGTTTCACAATCCCGATTATTTCCGTTCCGCCATCAAGTCCTATCAATACACGGCATCGCAATATCCGGGCACCAGCATGGCGCGCGAATCCGCGCTGGCCGTAGGAAACGTCTATCTCGATGGCCTCGATGGTCCCGAACAGGCGGCCGACGCCTACCGGGCGTTCCTCGGGAAGTATCCCAGCTCTTCGAACTCAGGCGAAGCGAAGGAAAAACTGAAGGAAATTGCCGATGCGCAGTCTGCGCGGGAACAGAAAGGGTCTGCCAGTGACGCTTCGGCTGGCGGCCCCGTCAGCGATGAGACCTCCGGCACAACCGGCCATGATGCCTCGGGCGGTCCGGTTGAAGTAACCGATATTCACAATTGGGTTGGCCCAAATTACACCCGGGTGGTGATTGAGGCGCGGGGCCAGTTCCAGTACACCACGCTGCGGCTTTCCAACCCGGACCGCATCGTTTTCGATCTCCCTAACACCCACCTGAGCCACGACCTGATGAAGAAAAGCCTTCCCATCAATGGAGCATTTCTGCGCGACATCCGTGTGGGCCAGTTCAAGCCCGATGTCACTCGGGTGGTGCTGGACGTCAAGGACATCGGCAATTTTTCCGCCTTCCCGGTACCGAACCCCTTCCGGCTGATCATTGACATTCACGGATCAGGTCCTGAGATGGCGGAGGCCGGCCCGGGACCGGTGAAAACCGCTCCTGCCGCCACCGGATCAGGACGAGTTGCAAAGGCACGGGCGGAACAGAAAAGCGGCGATCCAAAGCAAACGGCCACCGCGCTTACCGGAAGGCAGGAAGTGAACGCGGACAGGCAAGCGGATTTGCAAGCCCCTCCGAAGAGCACGAGCGCCATTGAGTTCGACGACCAGCAGGCCGTGATGGATAAGGCGATGTCTTCCTCGGGGCCTGTCGCCCAAGCGGCCGCGAAACCGAACATCAAGCTTGTGTCCGAGCGCCAGTCTGCGGCGGCAAAACCAACCGCGGGACCCGCCACCGGGAATCAGGCCCAGACAACCGCAAAATCGGAAGCGGAGACTGCCTTCCGAGGTCGCGCCGAACATCCTGCGATTCCGAAGGCCGGGCCCAGCCGGGACGACAGCATGGCTGCGAGCGCCAAGAATGACGGGCCGCCCGCTGCGCACGCTTCAGCGGTATCGAAAAAGACAGGGGAAGCTGCGTCCCGCGGGGCCGCACACGACGATGCGCCGCTCTCCGCCAAGCCGGCATCTCCCACTCTCAGCGGCTCGCAGACTCTCACGCGCGCCCTGGGGCTGAAGGTTGCGCGCATTGTGATTGATCCGGGCCACGGGGGTTTTGATACGGGCACGATCGGCCCCTCCGGGCTGGAAGAAAAGGACCTTGTACTCGATGTCGGGCTCAGGCTGCGCAAGCTGATTGAGACCGAGACCAACAGCGAAGTCTTTATGACGCGCAGCACCGACAAGTTTATCCCGCTGGAAGAAAGAACGGCCATCGCCAACGAGGACGGCGCGGACTTGTTTATTTCAATCCATGCAAACGCCAGCAGCGACCACCGGGTCCGCGGCATTGAAACCTACTTCCTGAACTTTACGAGCGACCCCGACGCCCTTCAACTGGCCGCGCGTGAAAACGCAACTTCGCAGGAATCTGTACACCAGTTGCAGGACCTGATCCAGAAGATCGCTCTGAACAACAAGATTGAGGAATCGCAGGAGCTTGCTCGCAACATCCAGACGGTCCTCTACAAGCGCATGTCCAAGGTTTCGCGCGGCATTCACAACCGCGGCGTGCGCAAGGCCCCCTTTGTGGTCCTCATCGGCGCCAACATGCCCTCCATACTCACAGAAATCTCTTTCCTCTCGAGCCCCCATTCCGAGCGCCTGCTAAAGAGTTCCGCCTATCGCGAGCAGATCGCCAAGGCACTTTTCAACGGCATCGAGAACTATATCGGCAACCTGGGAAGCGTCCGGATGGCCCAGAGCACACACTGAGAACATCGCTACGGCATGCCGGACGTTTGCTGGGAAGGCGAGGGCGGCGTCGCGCGCCAGGCCGTCACACTGTCGAAATCAATATCTGATATGCTAAGGACTGATGAAGTCAGGCACTCGCCTCAGCGTGGCATTCTGGGCCTTTGTGGCGCTGGTTCCTGCTCTGGCAGGCGCCCAGCACACCACCATGCTCAATCTGGCTTCTCTGCCGGAATGGCAGGTCAAGGAGGGCCGGAACGTCAGCCTGAACGATGTGCGCGACTGGGGAGTGCAGCCGCTCGTCGATCGTGAATACGGCGTCACAAAGGTGGAAATTCGCACCTACGGAAGGGCCCAACAGACACTCCAGGCCATGGTCGAGACAACGCCGGATCCCTCCTCCGCATACGGATTGCTCACGTTCTACCAGACCGAATCGATGAAGGCGGCAACCGGCATGAAGCTTGCCGTCATTGGGCCGGAGCAGGCCCTGATGGCTCGCGACACTTTTTTTATCCGCATCAGGCGCCCTGCCAAAATGCCGGAAGAGAATTTCCGCTCTGCGCTGGTGGCGATCGCCGGAGCGGCCCCCTCCAACACAAATGCGCTGCTGCCGCCGTCACTGCCTGCGCAAGGGGTCATTTCAGGCACGCACAAGTACGTCCTGGGGCCCGTGGCTATGCAACGGGCTGTTCCATCGGTTCCCCCGGACCTGGTGGGATTCCGGATGGGGGCGGAGTTGCAGGCGGCCGACTACCGGACCGAGGGCCAACCCGCCCGGCTGCTTTTCATCAGCTACCCCACGAGGTCCATCGCCCGTGCGCAATTCGCTGCATTGCAGAAGAGACTGGGCGTGAATCAGAAAAACGGGGCGGGCGCGATCTTCGGAAAGGTTGAAGCAAGCTACGTCCTGCTGGTAGAGAATGCACAGTCTGAACAGGTTGCAAGTCGGCTCATGGGTCGGCTGAACATCAAGGAAGAGGTGAGCTGGGACCAGAAACCTCCGGGCACGCCCGTGGCGGTGCAGATGTTCAAACTGATTCTTGGCAACATCTTTCTGGTTCTTCTTCTGGTCGGCATGGCGGTGCTCGCGGGGATCCTGCTTTTCGCCTCGCGCCGAATCGCAGCGCGCTGGTTCCCGCACTCGGATTGGGCCCGCGGCTATGAAGACTCCATCATCAGGCTGAACCTGAAAGAGCAGTAACCCAAACCAGGAACTGGACTTAACGCCGACAATGGCAGTTTTGCGGCAGAATTCAGGAAATTTTTCAGGGTTTTCGGCGAAAGTGTTGCTGCTGTAAGTTATGGCAATAGTTAGGCTTATTGTCAAAATATTTTCCGAAATATTGCTTGACATGACTGGCCGATTTTAATTACACTCCAACCGAGTTTAGATGGCGGAGCGCGTCTGCCGTTCTATTCTCCTCTCAACAAAAATGCTCACCCGCGGATCCAGGGATCAAAGGCCCTGTTGTCGGGTGAGCGTTTTTGCTTATGGCGCCACCATTCTCCTCCCCGGAATGCCCGGCGTACTGCGGAGAGGACGTGGGGCCTTCGACGACACTTGAACGTTCTGTGGCGTGTCGGGTAGGATAACCAGGGAGGCTGATAAGACTGGTTGGACTGATCTCTTCCAAAAGCTCGAGGCGCGCAAGGTCCCGTCAGTTGGTGAGTTGAAGGCGCCCTATCTAGCTTTTTGGAAAGCAAGCCCTTGATACGGCCGATTGTCGGGCAATGCTTGTACCCGGTGCGGGCCTCGTAATCAAGGATGTGACAGCCCACGCAGCAGTTCGGCCGGCGTAGCTCAGTCGGTAGAGCAACGGTTTCGTAAACCGTAGGTCGGGGGTTCGATTCCCTTCGCCGGCTCCATCACCCCAATTTATCTTCTGCTGGAACTTCCGGTACGGCGCCGCGCTTCCCGAAGCACACTCCAGCATACGCCTTCCTAACCCCTGATTGGCCACCGCGGACTGAGGATGTCAGGTTAACGACTGGAAAGATTGGTGTTCAGGGTGATTTCAGCGTGGTCCACTATTTTACCTGTCCGTGAGATAGTCTGAAGGAAAAGATCGCTGCCGGCAATCTGTACGATCATAAATGTGCGATCTGTATCAAAACCGGCTGCCATTTCAGGCGACGGTCTCCGCAAGTTGTGGTAACGCAGTTGGCCGGCGCTGCCCTCCACAAAATAGTAGGTGCCGTTCTGAGGTTTGATCCTCTCGTAGACGTGGTCATGGCCTGAAAAGACCACATTCACTCCATACTTTTCAAAAATTGGCGCCAGTTGGGCCCGCAAGTCGAGGTCGGGCCCATGATACTTGGCGTCAGAGTACAAAGGATGGTGAAAGAAACATATCTTCCATTTCGCGGATGAAGCCTGAAGTTGCTGTTTGAGCCAATCGAGTTGCTCGGGGTTCATATAATTGCTGTCGAGCGCGAAAAAGCGGGCGTTGCCTTTATTAAAGGTATAATAGCTCCGGCCGTCCATGTTGAATGGTTTATAAAATCGTTCATTGCGCCAATCGTGATTGCCCAGCGACGCATAGAACTTCACTCCCTGGTCCAGCAGCGGCTTGTACGGCCCCTCAAACTTCCGTTCCAGATCCGCAGGACTGTGGCCGCCGTAAATGTTGTCCCCGAGCATGATCACAAAATCGAATGGAAACGATTCATGGTAGCGGTCCATCTCCCGGGCGACAGTGTATTCGTCGGGTCCGCCGGTCCCGTTGTCGCCGATGACGGCAAACCGGACGGAGTTCTTTTTGAGCGGAAAGGCGAGCGCTGGTGGATTGCTCCCCAGCTCACCTGCGGCCTTCTCTGCCGAGGGAGACAGCATGTTCGGAGATGCTCCCGGGATGCCGCAGCGGCTAAGAGACAGTGCGCCAATAAGCAAAAGCAAGGCACGAAATCGCATGAAGTACCTCAAACTTGAAGAACTACGGGACCGCTTCGGGGACAAAATCGACCACGAGGTCTGCTTTAACGTCATGGAGAACCAGGTCGTGGTTAACTACGCGGTACTCCAATTCCGTGGGAAGTTTTGGCAGATTCAGCAAAAGCGAAGGAGGAGTTGTTTCCACAGGAGTCGCGGCAGGATACGGATGATTGACTTCAATGTTCGACTTGACGGGCGCTCCACGCTGCAGGCTGGAACGAATCCGCCCCGCGCGCGAGCCAGTCATGGTAGTACGGATCAGGCGGCGGAACTCTGCCGCGACGGGCTGAGTGAAGATTTCGCCCCGAGTGGCGTGGGGCCGGGCAGCTACAATCCTGGCTGCAAGGGCATGCTGGTAGTCCAGTATTTTCGCCTGGGAAGCTGTTGACTTAAGTGCCGGCAGTTGCCCCGCGGCCGCTTTATGCAGCTTCATGTAGCTCTCAATTCGCTTTTGGAAGTCGGCGACGATCGCGGATTGCTGATTGACGCGCTGATGCTGGCCGGAGGCGGCCGCACCCGTTGCCAGGACAGCCGGAACCAATATGGCTCCCAACGTCACTGCGACCCGGTTTCGCCCTCGCATAGACATGCACCTTCACACAATGTTCAGCAATTAGCTTTCCAGTAGTTGGACACAACCGAGGATCCCGGCCCGGCAATTGCCATAACATTTGCAAAACATGCGGTTTTGCCGGATCGGAAAAAGCATGGACCTGAAGAAGAGAGTATTGGCCGGCGCGGGCCAACTGGAAGATAATCTCATTCAGGGCTAATTTTACGCTCTCCGGGGCAGACCGGTTTCCACTCAATTTCGCTTTACGTCCTTCATGGCGTCGGTAAGAGTTTCATCAATTACTGCCTTGACTGCCTTTTTGACTTCCCGTTCGACTTTCTTATGCTTGACTTTAACATCGCCATTTGTGCCCACGGCTTCTTCGAGGGACCCTTTAATGATTTCGGCCAGGGAGGCGTTCTCCTGGGTAACCACCTTAACCAGGTGTTTTGCAGTCTTGCTTGTGGACACGCTCCTCTGCTCCTTCGAAAGGGCGCCCATGGTTGCCATTGCCCAGTCCTTCTCAAAGGTCTTGAGGAGGACGCCAATCACCTTGGCATCCTCGAAGATCAATCCGGCTTCCCTGCGCCCATCCAGCTCAATTCCACGCAAACTCTGGCTTCCGATGAAGGCCCGTTGCCCATCGCGAATGATCGTGCGTGTGTGCAGCCTTATGCTTGGCAGCTTCCGGACCGTTAACTCTTCGTGGTGATGAGTCACCTTTCCGATAATTTTCACTTCCACTCCTGCGCGCGCACGCTGCTGGAGCAGGTGGATCATGGGAATATCGCTGATTTTCGGATCGTAGATCAGCAGTTGCTTTCGGGCTCCGCGAAGGAAAACAGTAAGCTGCTTTCTGGCGTTCGCCGGGCTCACCACCAGCGTTTCGAGTCCGGCCACATAAGACCGTCTGTTTGCATCCGCTTCAAACAGTTTGACGCTTTCCTGAACGATTGGTTTGCTCTTCGTGATAATCCCAAAGCTGCGGCTGCGGGCGATGTCCAGATAGGTGGCGTTGAAGCCCATCAGGTAGAGCACCTGGCGGTCAATAATCATCAGCTTGCTATGATAGCGCGCCAGATTGTTGTCAGTTCGACCCACAGTGATGCCCTGGTCCAGCAGACGCATCTCAAGCTTGCGCAGATATTTCTCGCCTCCGCTGCTGACGGATGCGATCAGCGCGTGAACAAAGACTCCTCGCTTTGCCGCGTGAGTCAAGGCACTCTCGATCTTCCGATGGTCAAAGCGGAAAATCGTAATTTCTATGGTCGTTTTGGCGGAATCAATTCCCTTAATCAGCTCATTGACCCCGTCATCGGGCTGTACGACCAGCATCATGGCAAATCCTCTGCATCATCCGCCTTGAGGACTAGAACTCAGAGATGATGCATCGAGCGTGTATCCAGGTCAGCTTCGCATGCTGAGTCGGTTCAACACAAGCAGTGCGTTGCTTACTATGTTCCGGCGGCAGTTTCATCGTAAGTTGCATATACCGCGTCTGTCCGTTTTGCAAGCTTCCGCAATCCCTTACTTTAGCAATTGGGATGCCATTCGCTTGCTTTGGCATCGCGATTGCCCGAAAGGTCAGGGGAGACATGTCCGCGAGGAGAGTGCTGTGCTAATGTCTCACATCCGCAGAGTCCCGATATTGAGGGGTTTAAGGCGGCTAATCTATCTTCTTGCCATCGTGGCAGTTGTTTCAAATTTACATGCTGCCCTGAAAAAAGGAAAGGGAGCGACCCGGCCAGGACAAGCTATTTCCGGGCATGTAAATGTCCTTCTTTGGTCTCCTCCAACAGATATTCGGCGCCGAAATCTATTTTTCGGACCCGGCGGCAAGGAGCACCAGCCCGACACCGCTTTCACTTTTATTAAGGAAGACCTCGACGGGACAAGCCCTAAATTTATTGTTCGGGGCCGGGACGGCACAAAGTGGAAGGTCAAGCTGGGGCCAGAGGCCCAGCCGGAAACCGTAGCTACACGCCTGATCTGGGCGGTTGGTTACCAGGCTGACGAGGATTACTTTCTGCCGCTATTCCATGTAAAGGGAATGCCCGAACATCTCCATAGGGGGCAGGAGTGGATCGGACCGGGAGGCGAGGTCCGCGGTGGGCGCTTGGAACGATATTTGAAGGGCCAGAAAAAAGTGGGACAGTGGAACTGGGAGTCAAACCCCTTCAGCGGGACCCGCCAACTGAATGGGCTGCGAGTCATGATGGCCTTCGTCAACAACTGGGACGTGAAAAACCAGAATAACGCCATTTATGATGAGGATTCACTCTCGGAAACTTCAGATAGCGGGCGTCGCCTTGTCTACCTCGTCAGCGACGTGGGAGATAGTTTTGGCTCCGGAGGGCGCGGCTGGATGCATACGAAGTCAGCAGGCAGTCTCAAAGCCTACAGAGGCTCAAAATTCATCGGAAAAGCTGGGTCCGATTATGTCGACTTTAATCTTCCCGCAAAGCCACCTCTCCTGTTCTTCCTGAACCTGCCGGAGTACATCGTCCGGCTGCAGATGGGACAGGTTTGCAAAAATGTTCCCCGAGAAGACGTCCAGTGGATCGGGCATCTTCTGGCACAGTTGTCGCCTGAGCAGATTGACGACGCATTCCGGGCCGCCGGATATACGCCAGAAGAAGTGGAAGGGTATTCCAAGGTTGTCCTCGAGAGAATCGCAGAGCTTAATGACCAGTGACCGGAATTCCAGAAGTTTACGGTGCGCCTCTTCGTGAAGTCTCCGGCTCCGCCAGGTCCCCGCGGAATTGGATCTCGTAGAGCTTCGCGTAGAGGCCGCGGGCGTCCAATAGCTCCTGGTGTTTTCCACTTTCTGCAATGGTCCCATTGTCCACCACATAAATAATGTCAGCGCGGCGGACGGTTGAGAGCCGGTGCGCGATAACGACACAGGTCTTCCCCTCCATCAGGCGGTCTAATGCTTCGAACACCAGCTTCTCTGAATTTGCATCAAGCCCTGAGCTTGCCTCATCCAGAAGGAGAATCGGAGTGTCGCGGATAATGGCGCGCGCGATGGCAATACGCTGACGCTGGCCGCCCGAGAGCGTCACCCCGCGCTCGCCAATCAATGTATCGTAACCTTCGGGCAGTTTCTCAATAAACTCGTGCGCGTTTGCCAATTCGGCAGCCCGGAGGATTTCAGCCCGCCTGGCTTCCGGCTTCCCGTAAGCGATGTTCTGCCAGACCGTAGCTCGAAAAAGCAGAGTTTCCTGCAGAACAAAACTGATCTGACTCCGCAGAGACTTCACGCGGAAGGTCCGAATATTGTGGCCATCGATCTTTACATTTCCCGAGACCGGTTCATAAAAACGGGCAACAAGGCTGATGATGGTGGTCTTCCCAGCGCCCGTCGGGCCTACCAGAGCGGCCACCTGTCCAGGTCCAATCTGAAGGCTGAGATCTTTCAGCACCGGCGGGCCATTGACATAATTGAAGCTGACGTCCTCAAATTCAATTTTGCCTTTGAAGCGCGGAGCAGAGCGCGCTTTGCGAACGTCCCTGATCAAGGGGTCCGTTTCGAGGACTTCGCGAATGCGTTCGTAGCCAACGGCAGCTCTCGAATACGTGTCCGTCATTTTTGAGAGGTTTTGCATCGGCTTGTACATTTTGCCGAGGTACAGAATGAAAACGATGAGTGAACCTACCGAGAGCCTGTTGCTCATGACTGCCTGCGCTCCGAACCATAGGACCAGGCACGTGCCGGTGGCCACTACGATGCCCACCAGAGGCGTAAGCCTGGCTTTCAGATTACGCGCGCACAATCCTGCTTCGACACTTTCGAGGCTTTCTGCTTCAAATCGGCGCTCCTCATAATCCTCACGTGCAAACGCCTTGACCACTCGCATCGAGGAAAGGACTTCCTGCACGATGGAGGTGATCTCACCCTCCTTCTTGCGTACCTGCCGTGACGCTTTCTTGATCCGGCGTGTATACGAATAAACAATGACAAAGAGGACAGGTGAAATTGAAAGGGCGATAAGGGTAAATCGCCAGTCCAGGTACAACATCACGCCGAGCATGCCGAAGAGCGTTATTCCGTCGACCAAAGATCCAAGCGCGGCGGTGGTGATGAAACTTCGGATGGCATCGATGTCGCCGGTGATCCGGCTGATCAGATCGCCAGTTTGCTTCTGGTCATAGTAAGCAAGAGAGAGCCGGTGGATGTGCGAGTAGAGCATCCGGCGCAGATCGTGCATGACCCACTGGCCGACACTGGCCATTAGAAAGCTTTCTTCGTACGAGCAGAGGGCGTCCAGAAGAGCAATAAGGGCGAGGGAGCCGACGGCGAATTCCAGAATGGCGGTCTTGTCCGTTCCGATAGTGGAAAAAATCCATTCGTTCAACCATCCGTGCCCGGATTTCGACCGGAGCACGTTATCGATTACGATCTTCAGTGGCCACGGCTCGAGCAGTCCGGCGGCACTTTCGCCGACCGCTGCAAGCAATCCGATTGCAAAAGCTTTCGAGTGTGGCTTGAGCAGGTCCCAGATGCGAAACCTGTGGGCGGATTTTCTGTCGCCTTTTTCCATGACGCTGTTCGCAATTTCGATGTCCTTGTCAGGGATGCAAATCAAGGACTATCTGCTAACTTCTCTCGAGCGCACATTGCGGCCAGGCTGGCCCATTGTAACGGATTCGCTTCCGAGATTCTCCAAGACCGCGTGACCTCCACGTTCACACAAGTGGTCTCAGAACTCACCCGCGTTTCGGGTCAAGCCGGCTTTTCGTGTTTCTTTCGCTTCTCGACCCATTTGTAGGCTGTTAAGACGCTTCCCGCCAGAGAGATGACTATGAGGATGATTACCGCCAGTTCCACGCCCTTCGACCTGGAAATTTCCATCAACTGGTGGCCGAAATAGAGCGCCAACAGCGCCTCCGTCATGTATCGTGCGAGGCGAGCGATGCCGACAACTGTCAACAGCTTTCTCCGAGGGTATTGCAGTGCCGAAGCCGCGATGATGATGGGAGTGAATGGAAAGGGAGGCGGCATCAGCGATGCAACCGACAGGGCCCAGGGAGCGCTTTTCCTCACTCGTTTGGTGACGGATTGGACCCGATGCCGCGATAGCAGCCTTTCCAGGCCCTTCTCTCCTTCTTTCCGGCTCAAGGGGTCTATGATCGCGCATCCCGCCACAGATCCTGCGGCCGCCAGTAGAGCATAAAAAGGCGCCATCGTATGTTCTCGAGCCACCATGGCAACGAGCAGAAAATCTGGTCCAAAGGGGATAAACAGGAAAGAAGCATCGAGGAGGGTCAGCGCAAACAGGCCAAGTCCGCCGAAGCGGCTTACAAATGAAAAAAGGTTGGATACAAGTTCGTGCAACCGATGCGGCCTCGCAGACCAGTTCCACGGCCCTCTGAAGCCTCCATGATTGGCCGGTGCCTTGCATGTCTGGGCGACTTCGGCAGCGATTTCCCCATCGGACCCTGCAATCTCTCCATCCAAGCGAATGTTAATAGCATCTGCCGTCTGCACGCCCCATGCTGTCATGTCATCCTTTCATAACGACCTTAAACCAGGTGTAGACCTGGCGCTCAGCAGCCTCTTTGGGCACTCCATATCTTTCGCGGATTTTCCCGACAAGGACATCTTTTCGACCACCGATCGTTTCCAGATCAGACTCCGTCAATCTGCCCCACCTTTGCCTGACCGGCGTCTTAAATTGTCTCCAACTGCCTTCGATTTGATGCCAGTTCATAACATGCCTCGCTTCCAAAGGTTTCAGACCGCTTCAGCAGGCCGGACCGATACCTATCGAGTGCCGCAGACGGCCCGCAGTCGCCTGTGCGATGGCCAGCAGTCACGTCACGCTCGCCACACACCAATGGCTTGGCTTTGGCCCGCGTGCCATTGCCCAGAAAGTTCAGAATTGCCTCGACCCGCAACGGAGGTGCGTCCGGCGCCGCACGCCTTGCAGCGCGCAATCAGCGGGCCAAAAGGCACGCGATGTGAAACCACTGAAACGACAGGCCCAAATCGAATGCAGTTGACAAGCGGGAATTGACGCACATGGAAGAATTTTCACAATAATGGCCGGCAGTGCAGCAATTCATGGACGTTTTGTTGCCGGAAGTCCCTCATATCCTTTCCGTTGGCCGAACCGCATGGGCGGGGACCCTTCGTCGGCAAGGGATTTGCAACGCCAGATGTTGCACTGCAGGAATACCCCTTGCGTGAGCGGGTGTAAGACTTGATATAAGGTTGGTGCGACCATTGCGTCACTCATCGTGCCGTTGGGGCGCACACCAGTGGGACGGTGCGACTGGGGGAGGGCCGCCTGGCCGCCTGCCGCGAAACAGCCCGCACGCGCTCAAATTGAAAGTGGTTCTCTCAGCTTTGCTTCCATGCTGGACCCATGCGTAAATGTACTTAGCACGGCGGTACGTACACTTCCGAATTGAACAAAAGCAGCCCTGCAAGATACATTAAGCCTTCCAAGGCGGAGCGAATCCAAACATCGTCCACGGAGGAGGGCGTGCATTTGACTTCATTCTTCCTCCCTTTGAAGGAGGGCCGCTAGCCCATATCGTTACTACGGCTGCGGATGATGCCCGCTCGCGGAGAGTGCGACTGTCCGTAACGGCAGTGGCATGATTGCCAAAGCTTTGGACCGTCCGGAATGTCTTCATGCCGCGCACAGAGAGATCAGGCAACTAGCACGGAGGTGCATTATGGGCCCGCAAGTATCGGAGTCTTCGGCCAGGTCAGAGAGCGCCGAAGGATGTGTGGTTCTTGTCTTCAGCACTGACCGCGATTTTCTCGAACACTATCGTGGAGTTTTCCTGTCTCTGGGGTTCGTTCCCATTACAGCGGCCACCGTCGAAGCGGCGTTGGCCATTCTGCGGTTGATGGTCGTCGCATTCGTGGTCGTGGACCAGAGCAGCGGGATCGAGGCAGACCGCAACATCCTGAAACGCGTCCAGAGTGCTCAGCCGCACGCCCTGGCCCTGGTGATTGCGGAGCAACCCGATCCACTCTTTCGCCGCGAAGCGCTTGCGCTGGGAGCTGCGGAGTATCTGCACCACCCGGCGGATTCTAAAGATTTCGCGCATGCGTTCCACCTGGTCTGTGAAGAGGTGCAGTAACGGCGACCAGGGCCGAAATCGCCAATTGCCGGCCACAGGGAGGTCAATCAGTATGCCAACATCATTCGAATATGGAAGGGTTTTGACTCAGGCCCAAAAGCCAGTCAAGGAACCCACGGTACTGTTCATGTGCGAAGATTCCGCGGAAGCCGAAAGGTGGAGCAAATTGCTTACGTCTACCGGTTGTGCGGTGAAGGTATGCAGCAATTTTGTTGAAATGCTCCTCTATCTTGAACATGAGATCTTTCACCTGGTCATCATCCTCGAGGGTGAAACTCACAGCCCAAGCTGGCGGACGGCGGCTGAATTTATCGCCGAAGCCAACCAGGGCACTCCTTTCTTCGTGATCAATCGCATGGGAGAAGCCGCTGGTCTTGCGCCTTCGGTAGGGAGCCTGAATTAGGTAGGCGTTCGAGGACGCCGTTTTCGTTCACTGTAATCACAGGCGTCAACCAGCGCCGGCACGAAAAGAGCGTGCGTTCCAGGATGGTGCGGGTCCAACCGAGGCCCAGCCGAGGCATGAGGGCGAGGATGGACCCCAACGTTAAGTCACAGTGTTGAGTCCTCGATTTAAAAATCATAAGCTCCAACATCCTGGCAGCCTCCCGCCGCCCGGAGGCTTTTTTGACCGGCCCGTCGGACCTCTTCCCGCATTCACATGGCCGGCATTCCCGTTAAGCCGGATGACTGATGTTGTGGTGAGCAGCGGGCCTGAATAATGTGCTTTCGGCAGGGGACCGGCCGTGTTAGCTTGAAAATTCACGGAATCCCGACCGGGGCTGGCGAAACAGCATACAGGGCAGGGCAATCTAGGGAAGATTGCATAATCTAGTGACGTCGTTTTTGTAGCGCCGCCGTCTCGGCAGCTTTTATCGAGGCCGGTCCCGCTTGGCGGGACCGGCGCTACGCGAAAACGTCACTATATTTTGAAATCCTCAAAAACAAGGGCCTGGGTGAGACGTGATTGAATCTCCCTCTCGGATTGGGCAACCATCTGGCATTCTCGACGAGCGAGGCCATGACACACGATGGCACGTCGAGGAGCAGTTCCGCCTGGTGGTGGAATCGGTCAAGGACTACGCGATTTTCATGCTGGATACGCGGGGAAACATCGTGAGCTGGAACCAGGGCGCGGAAAGGATCAAAGGGTATCAAGCCAGTGAGATTATCGGCCGCCACTTCTCCGTTTTCTACACACCGGAAGATATAAAATCCGGCGTGCCGGAAGAAGTGCTCCGCATCGCCGCCAGAGACGGCCGCTTTGAAAGGGAAGGCTGGCGGCTCCGCAAGGATGGCTCGCGTTTCTGGGCTGATGTGGTGATCACCGCCCTGACGGACCCCCAGTCACGCCTGATAGCATTTCTGAAGATCACGCGGGACCTCACTGACCGCGTGCAAAAAGAGCGCGCGCTCCAGGCATCTCAGCAAAGTTTGCGCGAGCTTTCTGCCCAGATCCTTCGCGCCCAGGACGAAGAACGGCAGCGAATTGGCAGGGACCTGCACGATGGCGCCGGCCAGTATCTGGCCATGCTGAAAATGCATCTGGAATCGCTGAAATCCGGGCGGGTCCCCATCGAGACGGTCCAACAAAGGCTCCCTGACCTTGTCCAATTGGCGGAAGAAGCCTTGAAAGAAATAAGGGCCACCTCCTATCAATTGTCTCCTCCGATGCTGGAAGAGTGTGGATTGGCGCTCGCCATCCCGTGGCTCCTGGACGGATTCATGGACCGTAGCGGGATCGCCACGACTTACGACTTATCCGGTTTCGACAGGCTGCCGCGCAGCGTTGAAGTCGTGATTTATCGAATCCTTCAGGAATGTCTGGCCAATGTTGGGCGGCACTCCGGGAGCAAGACAGTTTGCGTTAGCTTACGGAAGAAGGATGGCTCGATGTGGATGGAGGTCAGAGATCAGGGCAGAGGCATCCCCCAGGACGTTCTGGAGGCTTTTCGTCATGATTCTCCGGGCAAGCTCGGCGTGGGGTTGCGAAGCATCAAGGAGCGCGTCTATCACCTTGGTGGCGAACTGACACTGAATTCCGATGGGCAGGGAACCATCATCGGCGCCAGGCTCCCGGTTTAGAAGTTGTTGAAAACTCCCTCTGCCACGGGACCGGCTTTTTAACGGCCTGCCAGGGATCTCGCGGCATGATTTCGGGTCAGGAGGTCAGGCTTGGCGCGGAGATTACGCGCCGGAAAGGTTAGCAATGGAGTGGACGGTCCTTATCGCGGATGACCATGAGATCGTGCGCAAGGGTATTCGCGATATGATCCGGCAGTTCAGGCCCGAATGGAAAGTGTGTGGCGAAGCCGGCAACGGCGCCGATGCCGTGGAGATGGGCAAGACATTAAGCCCTGACGTTGTCATTCTGGACATCGCAATGCCCGGCATGAGTGGCATCGAGGCAGCATCTCAGCTTGCAAGGTCTCATGTTGCGTGTCGCGTCCTTTTGTTTACGATGTACGAATCGAGCAGGCTGGCAGAAGCGGCGCGGGAAGCCGGAGCACATGGGTACGTGTTAAAGTCCCAGGCTGCGCATCACCTGATTCTGGCAATTGATCGCATCATGGCAGGTGGCACATTTTTCGGCGCTCCTGAGGCCAGCGGCGACCCTGACGGGAAGACATCCTCAGGGGGAGGGCCCATACTCTGCGAGGACCTGGGCGCTCGGGGGGCGATTGCTCCCCCGAAAAGGAGCATCGAAAAATTTCGCTGGTTGTGGCCGGGGAAAGGACTTTCAACCTGACGGGGACATGTTACATCTCGCGCGGTCTGGTGGTAATTTCGCCAACTGATTTCGGCCTATGGCCTGCGTGCTGGGAAACCCCGCCGCCCCGCGTGCGGGTCACCGCCACGCCGTAAGAAGTCACGTGCGGCGGGTTGGAAGAAGCCTAAAGGGGCATCAGAATTCTCTGTTGCTTTTTGAGTCATTGAGGTGTAGTGTACGGCCATCAGGAGCATTTGAATACCGCTAGTCGGTTGAGACGTTGCCGCAATCTTTTTCTGCGTTGCGAAGGGACTGGTGTTCTTGATTTTTTGCGGGGGGGGCCTTGTGGGGTGTTTTGTTTTACACGTCTCGTCTCGACGCCCTCCGAAAAAGGTAAATCAAGAAAAATCTGATAGAGCAGCAGTCCAGCGCTTTGGGTTGCGCGCGCCGGAGATACTACGACCGCTGACTCACACGGCCGGGTAATACTCCGGATTCGCGTCGCGCTCCTCGAGGGCGAGAGGCGTGGTAAGACCTGGCGGCCTCCGCGCTGGGTTTGGCCGTGTCCCAGGAGCGTTTTCGATTTCCCAAGGATACGGTAGCACCGAGGGTCCCTTCGTGAAAGTCAACGGGGAGAAAGGAGGCCCTTATATGATGAATGCCATTCGCATATTGATTGCAGACGATCATCCGGTGGTCCGGCGAGGGGTGCGGACGCTGCTGGAAACTCGCGATGGATGGTCAGTCTGCGGAGAAGCTCGCACAGGCGAGGAGGCTTTGGAGCGGGTCAAGACGCTGAAGCCCGACATTTTGATCATGGACATTTCCATGCCTGGAATGCGGGGCTTTGAAGCGATCCGGAAAATCCATGAGATCGACCCGAACGTCGGCATTCTCACGCTGACGATCCACGACACCGAGTCAATGTTCCGGGGGGCGATGGAGGCAGGGGCCCACGCCTACGTGCTGAAGTCAGACCTCGACGGCCGGCTGATCGAGGCCGTGGAAGCTTTATGCGAAAATCGGGAATTCTTCAGCCCCGGCATTACTCAGACCGTTCTGAAAAGCTGCATTGAGGATTATCATGACCGGCAGCCTGGACCGCAGGACCCTAAGGTCCTCACACCTCGCCAGTTGGAGGTCCTGAGACTGGTGGCCCGCGGAAACAGTAACAAAGAAGTGGCAAACATCCTGGGCATCAGCAACCGTACGGTTGAGGCGCACCGTTATCAGATTATGAGCCGGTTGCATGCCAACACGTTAAGTGACCTGGTCATCTTCGCCGTGCGAAATAAACTGATCGGGACTTAGCGGCGTTCAGGAAAAACGGTCCGCCACTATCGAGATTGTCTGCACAGGTCAGATCCAACTCCATGCTTCCATTTCCATGCGCCTGCATTTTTGCCATCACCCAAATCTCAGCCGCCGCGCGCCGTGATTAGCTGCGGGACCCGCCATCAAACCACTAAAACTTCAAGTATCACGGAAGTGAGTAATTTGGATCGGTATTTATCGCGACGAATGCAGCCACGTTCCATGGCCGCCAAGAATTCCACCGGGAAGAACTTTGTGCATCATTGAAAAGGCAGGCGGGCCCCGCGCCACGTCCGTTAACCCTCCGGCATTCAATGACTTTGAGAATTGCAGAGAACGGAACTGGAGTTGCTCATGTAAAAGAGGGATAGCTGCTAGCTGTGTTCAACAGCATCGTCTGCGGCCGCGGACCGGAACAGTTGAGGGTCTTGCTGAACCTGGAAAGCGCCATGGCTGCGCAGGCGAGCCCGCACGGTGGCGAGGGACCGGAAGAAGAACCACGTGAGATTGCATGAACAACAGTACAATGCAACAGCCACGGTTCCACTGCAAATCAGGTCCCAGTTCGAGATACGGCACAAAGGCCCGATGACGCCCACGGTGGAGTGGGTCGAACGGTGGGGATGTTCGATAGTAATTCTGGGCCTGTTGCTCAACGGGCCAGGAGCTCTTTTCTGCGCCTCAGCCAAGGGCAAGCAACCGGCTCATCTCAGCGCCCGCGACCTCGTCAAGGATGTTACCCGCAAGGAACAATTCGCTCGCAAGAATCCGCAGAATTATTACAAATTTGTTCAGGAAGAGAAAAGCCCCGACGGCACACAAACAAGCATCAGAATAGAAACCCCGAACGGAGAAATTGGAGAGGTGGTTTCTGTCAACGGGAAACCGCCTTCACAAGCGCAATGCCGCAAAGACTCTGATTCTTTGAAGAAACTTGCCTCGGACGCAAAACTTCAGCAGCGCCAGGCACGGGACGAAAAAGAACAATCGGACCGGATTGATACGTTGATGGCGGCGGTCCCGGACGCTTTCATTTTTAAATATCAGGGAGAGCAGCAAAGCGGCCAATGGATTGTCATCAAGTTTCGTCCCAATCCAGGATTTCAGCCACAGTCGCATGAAGCTTCCTTGCTCAAGGGCATGCGAGGCACTCTCTGGGTGGACCCCGCAAGTCACCGCCTGGCCAAAATCGAAGGCACCTTATTCGAGGACGTGAATTTTGGGTGGGGATTTCTGGCGAGCCTTAAACAGGGAGGTCATTTCACGATGCAACAGTCAATTGTTCCGGGCGGAAGTTGGAAACAAACATTCCTCAAAGTAGACCTTGATGGCAGCAAATTGGTGCTGGGACGAATCCACGTGCATTTCAAAGACGTTTCCGAGTCGTTTGTCAGACTCGACGATCCGGGCACTGTGGCCGGCGCGGTGAGCATGCTCGAACATAGCCCGGTGGCGTGCAACAAAAGCCAGGACACGGCGACGACTGCCCAGGCCGAAGCCCGTTAAAGGCGCGCGATAGACGAAGGTCGGAGGGACCCAACTGCGGCTGGCGCGCGTCTCCTCCGCTGCCTCTGAAGAGCGCGCTGATAAAGGACGACCGCGGCGACGGCAGAGGTCCTCAGGGATAGAAGCGGGCTGGATCGATTTGCGGCGCTTCCTCACCGGCATCAACCATCCGCGCCATCAGCCTTTCACGCAGGTACGCAGCAATTTCGGGCAGCGGCCGGTCACCCTCATAATGGACCAGGTGCGGCGGGTCTTTGCGGCCGGCCAGATTCAGCAACTGGTGCGGATCGGCACCAAGGTTGTACATCTGATATTCCTGGTAGTGCATGCTGTGGGGATCGCGGTCTCCGTTGCCGTTGGGATCGAGAACGCAGTAGGTCCACTGATCGGTCCGCAGCGCCCGGGCCACCATCGACGCGCTGATTTGAATGAACGCTTCGCTCCGCCAGTTTGCCCGGCCTTTCGGCTGGTTGAGCAGCGGCAGGAAGCTTCGGCCTTTCATCGAGGCAGGGACCGGAATGCCCGCGGCATCCAGCAAAGCAGGGGTCACGTCCACCATGCTGACCACTTCGCTTACTCTCCGCGACAGGTTCAGCCCTGGCCCTTGCATGATGAGCGGAATGCGGATGGAACTATCGTGCGGGCTTCGCTTGTATTCGGTGTTCCGGGTGCGGAAATGGCAACCATGGTCGCTGATGAACAAAACGATCGTGTTCTCCTCCAGGTTTTCCTCCGCCAGAGTTTTCAGCACGGTCCCAACCGATTCATCAATGCGCTTGATGTCGCCGTAGTAGCCCGGAAGCTGCGCCTGCCAGTCACCGGGAAAGAAGCGCAGGTCTTCGGGCGCGAAGGGATTCTGGTAGCGCTCCGTATATCCCCTGGGCGGCACGAAAGCGTTGACCTCGTTCTGAAAATGCGGCTCGAGCTGCGAAAGGACCAGCAGAAACGGCTTCTGATGGCGCTGCTTCAGGAAGCGCACCGCCAGGTCGGTCAGATAGTCCACCCGGTAAACGTCCTTGAAATGCATCGGCTTGCCATCGCCGTCCCATATAGTGCCTTCATAAGGATGCGAAGTTAATTCAATAACGTTGGACGCTTGCCACAGGTCGAGGAAACCACCGCGATCCTGTGGCTCAACGAATCCCAGACCTGTCTTGCCGTCCGCACTGATCGGCGCCAGGTGCCATTTGCCGACGTAGTTGGCTGTGTATCCGTGACTTCGCAGAATGCTGGCCAGGGTTGGCAGGCTGCGGTCCAATTCAACTCCGGGCGGCAATTTCCACATTCCGGTTTCGGTGGCGTAGCGGCCGGTAAAAAGGCACGCCCGCGAAGGAGAGCACAAGGGCTGATTGGTCACCGCGTTCAGCATCGTGACGCCGCGTTCGGCCATTGCGTCGAGGTTTGGCGTCACGCCCATCGGGTTGCGGCCATTCGCGCCAATAAAATCCCCCCGAAACTGGTCAGCAATGATGATGACAATATTGTGCGGTTTCAGGTTCGGAGATTCCCGAGGCTGCCCGTCAGCGCCCTGCGCCGCTGCGCCCCCTGCCGAAAGAGGAGCCGACGCAGCGGCGGCAAATGACTTCTTCAAAAAATCACGCCGGCTGGATGTTGTTCCTGCTAGATCATCAGCTTCTTGCTTGCTCAATTCTGTCGCACCCCGCAAATGATAATCTCAGCGAGCGTATACCCGTTATTTCGGCTGACGAACGGATTCTTCCGGCCACCGGTTCTCAGCCGCCACAAACGCAAGTATTGTAATCCTGTCCGCGCAGAGGCAACACTCGCAAGTTCAGTTTGTGAGAAACAATTGGCAGCGGCCTGTACGGTTGCTGGAGGTGGCAAAGGCTGCCAGGCGCGGGACGCTAGTTCTGGAAGTCGCGATTAGGAAATGGATACCATGATCGCACCGCCAGAATATGCGCCTTGGTTTTCCCCCGGTTATAGAAACCGACCGTGGAGTTCAGCCGGAAAAAGTAGGCATCGCCGGCGCTGCTGGGATGGAGACCCTCGACGCCGTTATTGCCTCCTCCGGCCACCATGTCGCCGTGCCCGTCGAGGACCAGGTAAATCTCTTCCGCCATCTCGTGGTGATGAGGAAAGTTGGTCCCGTCCGGGGCAAACTCCATCAGAAACAAGCTGGTCACCACAATTCCGCAATCGAGCTTGTCCCTGGTCCCATGCCTGCCTCCCAGAAGCAATCGGTATTGGGTTGATTCCGGATGTCCTGACACCGCTTGCAGCTTGACGTCGTTGGCGTTCGCGATCTGGAGTTGAGAGGGTGGCGCTGGTATGGACGTGCTTCGCGGAATGTTGAATCCCATCACCACAAAGCGGAGCGGCGAGTTCGATGGGTTTGCCATGCCGTGGCGGACCTGCGGTGGAAGGTACATGAAATCGTCTTTCTTAACGGAGGCCTTCTGTCCTCCGTAGCTGAGGGTCCCGCCGCCCGCGAGAACGTAGTAAATCTGTTCTTCGCCCGGGTAGGAGACATCCTTGCACTGGCCTTGGGGATCAATGATGACTTCGCCGAAGCGGGCAACGCTGCGGACGATCCTGGTTTCAGAATCGCCTGCGCCAAAAATAGCTTTGTAGTGGCAGCTCGGCGTGCTGATGTCTGTGGGTTTTTCGGGAGCGTCCGCCAGTTTCCGATGGAGCCAGGTGGGGGCGACCGTCCTTTCCGCGCCGAAAGCGCATGGCACAATGACCAGCAGGAATGCGAACGCGAGACTCTTCATCTTCTTCGACCTCCGATGAGCCTGGGCCTGCCAGAGCCAACAGGCAGTGTGAGGTAGAATACGCCCCTTCAGGATTTCTGGAAAGATGTTTGAGTGGCCCCAACCCGTTGCCGTTCTACCGGTCCTGAGCACCACGGCGGGAAGGGCTCTCAGGCACGGCCTCGCCATGCTGGCATCGAGGCCGGCGGCGTCACAAGGTCTTCAGGTAGTCGATCAGGCTGCTGATGTCTTTCGCTGAGAGCTTGCCCGCAAAGGGCGGCATTGGCATGGGTTTGCCCTGCGGGTTGCCCTTCTCGATCTGCTCGCGGACGTTGGCAACCGTAGCGGGTTTGTGAGAAAAAGGAAGCTGTTTGTTTTTCAATATTCCCTTCAGCCCCGGGCCGATCTTGTTCTTCGCCTGGTCGGAGTAGTGGCACAACGCGCATTGCTGCTCGAATATCTGCTGGCCCGCCTTCGCCGCCGGAGATAATTCTGATTTGCCTTGCGCCCACGAGACAGTAGACGCCGGCAGGGCCAGCGCCAGCGCCGCCACACCAAACCCTCTGACGGCTTTCAACACTCTTCGTCGCATCGTGCCTCCTCAGTTTTAGTTCCCGAACTCTTTCACAGCTTCCGCACCCGCGGCCCGCAACAGGGTCCCAAGCGCTGCGCGCGCGGTCTCCGGCGGGTTGACGACTCCAATCAGGATTTTGCCATTGCTGATGGCGGGATCGTACAGCTTGCGACCGCTCCAGTCCGGAATTCGCGCCGCGATCAACAGCACAAACAAGGTTGTCAGGATGGCTCCCAGCATGGTTAGCTCATAGGTGATGATGCCGTTCGGCCACTTGGTCACCAGTTGCATGCCGCCTGAAATCATCGGGTAGTCCTTCTGGGTAAAGACAACGAATACCCAGCCGCTGAGGCCGCCCACCAACGCGCCGAGCGCGGCAATCCACGGCATCCGTGTCACGTTGTCGCGCTGGCCAAATCCGTACCCCTCATACGGCTCCCCAGAGAGCACCGCGATATCCCTGTCGCTGAAGCCCAACTCGCTCTCGGCGCGCTCCAGCACGTTGAACGCACGCTGCGCTGATCCGGGATCAGGATAAAGTCCGTAGATGGCGTTCATCGGGTTCGTCTCCATTCACCCAACCTGGGCCTGCCCGGCAGCGGCTTCCTGCTGCGCCAGCTCCGGCGCCTCTTCTTTTTTCGGCAGGCCCAGCTTCAGTTCCCAAATCGAGATAATCGGGAACACCCTGGAAAAGATCAGGTACAGCAGGCCGATAGCGGCAAATGTCCCGATTGTGATGATGATTTCCACCCAGCTCGGCCGATACGTCCCGAAGTTGTAGGGCAGATACTTGTAGGAAAGCGATGGAACAATGATCAGGAAGCGTTCGAGCCACATTCCAATAATAATCGGGATGGAAGCCGCCACGGTCCAGCCGATCTTGTTCCGCAGGCTCTTGATGGCCAGAATGGGCGCCGGAATAATGAAATTGCAGAAGACCATGGTCCAGAACAGAGGACCGAAACTTCCAACCTGCGTCGCCCAGAACACAGACATTTCGCCGGGGAAATTGCCATACCAGGTGGTCAGCCGCTCGGCAAAAACAAAGTAAAACCACAGCAGGCTCATCACCAGCAGCAGCTTGCCCAGATTATCAAAATGGATGGGCCTGAGGTATTCCTCCAGGTGCAGCAGCTTGCGCAGCAGGGCCATGGCAACAATCAGGGCGGCGATGCCGCTGAAGATCGCACCGGCCACGAAGTACGGGCCAAAGATGGTGGAATGCCATCCGGGCACCGGCGCCATGGCGAAATCCCATGAAACGATGGTGTGGACTGACACGGCTACCGGAATGATGGCCACCGCCATGATGCGCATGGCCATCTCGAGGCGATGCCACTGCTTGGGCGTGCCCCGCCAGCCGAGCGATATGATGCCGTAGACCTTTTTTCGCCAGCCGCTCGCCCGGTCGCGGATCAGCGCAAAGTCCGGAAAACTGGGGAGCAGGAGGAACGTCACGCTGCCGATCAGGTAGGTGTTGATGGCGAAAAAGTCCCACAGCAGCGGCGAGCGGAACTGCGGCCAGATGCCACGCTCGCTGGGATAAGGAATCAGCCAGAAAAACAGCCACGGCCGTCCCAGGTGAATCAGCGGGAACAATCCCGCAATCGAAAGAGAAAAAACCGTGATGGCTTCCGCGCAGCGGGTCACCGGCCGCCTCCAGCCGGCGTTGCACACGCGCAGGATGGCGGAGATCAGCGTTCCGGCGTGGCTGATGCCAATCCAGAAAACAAAATTGGTGATGTAAACAGCCCAGAATACCGGCCGGTTCAGGCCGGAAACCCCGAGGCCGTAGTACATCTGATAACCCCAGGCGAACAACGCCGCCGCCACCAGAGCGGCCAGCACTGCAGCCGTCACATAGAAACGCCACGTGGCGTGGTAAATCGGCCGCAGTAAATCCTGGTTGATCTGTTCAGGCGTTTTGTTCATCGTGCCAGGTGTCGCGTTTGAGATAAACCACCTTGGGATGAGTTCCCAGTTCTTCCAGAAACGTTGTGCCACGATTCGACTTCGAGAGCCGCGAAACTCTGCTCTCCGGGTCATTCAGGTCGCCAAAAATCATTGCGCCCGCGGGGCAGGACTGCACGCAGGCGGGATTGAATTCGCCATCTTTCAACGGGCGCTTCTCCGCTTTCGCGTTGATTTCCGCAGCCTTGATGCGCTGGATGCAGAATGTGCATTTCTCCATGATCCCTACGGACCGAAGAGAAACGTCAGGATTGAACTGCAGATCAAGCGGCTTGTCCCACACCGGGTTGTAGAAATTGAAGAAGCGCACCATGTAAGGGCAGGCGTTTGCGCAATAGCGCGTGCCGATGCATCGGTTGTAAATCTGGGCGTTCAAGCCTTCGTTGTTCTGATAGCTGGCGTAGGTGGGGCACACGGGCTCGCAAGGCGCATCACTGCATTGCTGGCAGAGCACAGGCCGGTACTTCACCCTGATGTCCGGAAAATCGCCCTCGTAATACCGTTCCACCCGTATCCAGTGCAGGGCGCGCCCGCGCGCCGCCTCGTCGTCACCCACAGTCGCAATATTGTTTTCGGCATGGCACGCCGCCACGCAGGCCTCGCACCCCGTGCATCGGTCTTCGTCGATCACCATGCCCCATCGATGTCCCATAGAGATTTTCACCTTCCAGCCTTCTTGCTGGTTAATCCGCGCCGCTTCTGTCTAGCGCCGGCGGTCTTCGCGCGGCCACTCGCGCAGCCCGCTGCCAAACAGGACCAGCTTGCCCGGCTTGCCGATGCGCGCGATTTTCACCCGCGTTGACGCCCATGCCAGCGCGCCCGTTTCGGCCTGGGCCACCGGGGCCAGAATTTTTACAGGATTTGCGCCCCGGCCACTGGCGTAGCGGCCATAGTTCTCATGCCCCTGGCCCACCGGCATTGCCACCACGTCGGGGGCAATCCCGGGTGCGATCAGGGCCGGCGCCTGCAATTTGCCGTGCTGCGAGGCCACTTCCAGCAGTTCGCCCTGCCGGATGCCTATCCGCTCAGCGGTCTGCGGATTGATCTCCACCCAGGCGCTCCACATGGCGGTCGAGATCGCGTCCGGCATCTCCTGCATCCACGGCAGGTTTGCGTGGCGACCGTCGCCAAACTGCATGGAAGCGTAGGGCAGAAAATTAAAAGGATACTCCTGGGCGTCGCCGTCAAACTGCGGCCCTGACAGCTTAACCGCCACAGACGGTTTCCTCGTCGCGCGCGGTGCTGATGGCGAACCTGCGCCCCACCAGCCGCCCTTCTCCTGGACCTCACTCCAGAAGTCGTCGGCGGATTTTGCGGTAATCGATCCCGGATGGCTGCGAAGCGCGCCGAACGCCGCCTGGAGCATCTCCTGATAGGTCTTCCACGGCAATGCTTTGGCCGCATTCCCGCCCAGTTGCTGCGCCACGTCCAGCAAAACGTCCGGCATGGCGCGCGTGTGGTGCAGCGGATGCATCGTCGGCGGCGCCAGGCTGGCGACCGCCTGCGTCGTTCCCGATTCGGGAATGCTGTCCACCCACGATTCAAGATAAGAATGGTCCGGCAGGACCAGATCCGCCAGAATGCTGGTCTCATCTACAAAGCTTCCAAAGCTTGCGATGAATGAAACCTTCTCCAGCGCCTCCCGCACTCGCCACGCCGGCGGGCTGGCAAAAACCGGATTGGCGTTCGAGACCAGCAGGGTCTCAACAGGCGAAGACCCTTTCAGAATGCCTTCGCAGAGGGCTGCGACAGTTGCTCCCTCCTTGCGGCTCGCGACGTCCGGCATGGGTGGCTGTGGCGTAAAGAATACTCCCCCTGGTTTACCAACGCTTCCCAGCAGCGCGTTGAGCGCGTTGGCCGCCAGCGCACTGGCCAGGCCATTCGTCTGGGCCAGCGGCGCGCCGCCAATCAGGACAACAGCCGGCGGATGCGCTGCCAGCTCACGCGCCAGCCGCTCGATTCTCGCCGCTTCCACCCCGGTCAGTTTTGCGACGGACTCGGGCGGATAGTCCGGCAGTCCTTTCGACCAGCCATCGATCTGCCCTCCTGCTTCGCCGGCGCTTCCGGCGGGCCGCAGGTTCTCTTTCAAAATCACGTGCGCGATGCCAAGGGCCAGCAGACCTTCCGTTCCCGGCTTCGCGTAAACCCACTCGTCAGCGTTTGCGCCGGTCTGCGACATTCGCGCTTCCACCTGCACAAACTTGCCGCGCTGCCCGGGCCGGCCCTGGCGCATAGTCCCATAACCCACATTCTGCGCAACGGGAGAATTCCACGTTCCGAGAAAATCCGCGCCAAAGGAGAGCAGGTAATTTGCGTTGGCGAGGTCAGCGGTCGGCAACTGATGATGGCCGAAACTCAATTCATTGGCACGGCGCAGGACCGTCTGCTCGAAGAATTCAAACTCGACTGCCGGCGGGGCGCCGATCGCGGCAAGGAACTTCTCAATCAGCACCGAGCGGTGACCGGAAAGCGGCGCGGTGAGGAAGGCAACCGCCGACGGCTTGCCCGCCGTCTTCGGCTGCGGCAGGTGCGAGGCCAGTTCCTTGATTCCCTCTTCCCAACTGATTTCCTGGTATTCGCCCGAGCCGCGCGCCCCGGAGCGCCGCAACGGAAATCGTATGCGGTCAGGATTGTAAGTCACCTGTAAGCCTGCCTGCCCCCAGGCGCACAACTTGCCCCGGTTGACAGGATGCGCGGCATTGCCTTCCAGCTTCTTGGCCAGCCCCATGCTCATCAGGCCGATCTGCCCCTTGCGGGTTACTTCAGCCTCGCCCTCCATCACGCGCACCTGAAGGCCGCATCCGGCTGCGCATTGCGTGCAGACCCCGGGCTTCCACTGGGCAACTCCTGGAATCAGCTCCTCTTCCGGGATAAAGCGAATGAGCTGGCGCTCCGGTTTGCCGCAGGCATCGAGCGCCGCTGTAGCGCTGCCCACTGCCGAGATTTTAAGAAAATTGCGACGGTCCATAATGCCCTTCAACTAATGTGCTGCGCAGGTTTCCGCCCGTTTTCGCGCGAAGCCGAAACGCCTAAAAATGACAAGTCGTGCAATCCGTCGGCGCCTTGCGCATCCGATGGCAGCTTACGCAGAAACCCATGTTCAATCCTGCCTTGCGTACGGCGACGGTTTCCTGCCTCATGTCGCCGTGACACGTTGCGCAATCAACGCCCGCGCGGATGTGGGGCGCGTGCCGGAACTTCACATGTACCGACGGGTAGAACCAGAAAACGCGCTGCCAGGGAATCAGCTCACCCTTTTTCTGATAGGCGGCCACTTTCTTGATTTCCGGCTTGTCAGTTGCAATCACCTGGTGGCAGGTCATGCAGAGCTGAACATTGGGGATGGTGGCGTCCGGGCCGTCAGCCACGCCCTTGTGGCAGTCTGTACACTGCATGCCATTCTTCAGATGCACCTTGTGAGTGAAGGCGATTGGCTGCTCGACGTGCGTCGGATATTGGTCAAAGTAGTCCCTGGCCGCTGACTGCATGTTGGGGTGAGCAACGGTGAACTGCCCCGAGGTCGTGTATGAAGGATGTTTCTCCTGCGGCCGATTCCCACTCGAGCAGGAAACACAAGCTGCAAAGAGGCCGGCTGCGATCAGGCCAAATCCAATCCTGTTCCACCCCCTGAAAGTTGCCATCTCGAGCAGTCGACTCATCCTTGAGCGCCGGCCTCGCCGGGAGCGTCACCCGGCAAATTGTCAGCCTTTCCTTTTCAGCCTCTATTATCTGCTGCCGATGAATTCAATAAGCAGGCAAAGTGTCGATTTTTTGTAATCTCTTCGAGACATCAGCCGATTGCGAATCTGGAGCATCAGACTCTCAACAGGTTCACAATTTCCCTGCGGCATCCGATCCTGGCGCATTGTGCCTTCCCGCGAAACTACTTCCTGCTCCACCGAACAGCGTATGACTAAAATCACACCGGAGTTAAGCGTGCCTGAGGATTAAAGATTGCGAACAGGCCGACTGTTGCTTCCATGCAGATGTACCAGGCCAATTGTGAGTCCAGTTTTATACCCTACCGGAGATGGAATGTAAAGTCCATGATAGCAGGATGGAGGGCCCGCATTCGCATGATCTTTTCCCAGCTTGTTGACGGCGCCGGTTACCGAAGCCAGCTCGTTCCACTCTCGCAGATGGCGGTGGGCGGTAATCTGCATAGGGCATTGAGTTCCCAACCGTCGTTTGCTAGTATGGCTGCGCACTGAATCCCGATCAGCGGAAGGTCCCAATGACGTCACGATCGCGCGCAATTTTTCTCTTCAGCTTTGCAGCGGTTTTACTCCTGCTTTCCTGTGGCCCGGGGACGGGCTCGCATGGCCTCAAAGCCTGGTTTGTGGACTCACTGGTCAAGATATTTCCAGGCGACGCTGTTGGCGCCAGCCAACTGGCATCGGCAGAATTCATGGCGGCCCGCAATCAGCACATCAACATCCAGATTGCGCTTCGTTCGACGAGGGCGTTCACCGGCCTGACAGCGAGCCTCGATCCGCCCGAGGACACAACAGGCCACGCGATTGCCGCGTCCAACTTCAGCCTGCGGCAGGTTGGTTACGTGGTGGTCGGCTCTCACACCCAGGGCCCGCCCGCCGATGAACTGGTGGGCACGGCGCCCGGCTGGTATCCCGATCCACTGCTCGCGCTTCCGCTTAACCTTGAAGCGGACCGTACTCATTCCATCTGGGTCGAAATTCACGTACCGCCCGATACCCCGGCGGGCGATTACCGCGGCGCCATCGATCTCAGCGCCGGCCAGGCGGCCCTGGCGCACCTCCCCTTCCATCTGAAGGTCGTGGCGGCAACCGTTCCCCAAAAGCAGACGCTTAACGTCACCAACTGGTTCACACTCGACGGCCAGAGCACCCAGCAGTTCTTCGGCGTGCCCGCTTTTTCTGACGGCTGGTGGAAGCTGGTGGGCAATGTGGCCCAGGTGTTTGCGGAGCATCGCCAGAATGTGGTGATTACTCCGCTGATGGTGCTGGTGCAGCCCAAATGGGCGCGCGGGAAAATGAATTACGACTTCAGCAACTTTGATCGCTGGGTGGAAACCTTCCAGTCCGCGGGCGCTCTGCGATACATCGAAGGCAGCCACCTGCTGACCCGGCCCTACTACACGGCGCCGCTCGGCGTCGAGGTTTTCGCATACGAAGGCGGCAAAATCGTCACCAAAACGCTTCCGCCGGACTCGCCTGAAGTCCGCCGCTTCCTTGCGGACTTTCTCACCGCGCTCGATAAACACCTGGAGAGCAAAGGTTGGAAAACAATTTACCTGCAGCACGTGCTGGACGAAGCCCACGGCGACGAGATTCCTTATTACGGCAAGATCGCGACGCTCGTTCGGCGCTACCTGCCCGGAGTCGAGACCATTGACGCCATCGATGCCCAGCAGATTCCGGAAATCGTCCGCAGCGATTGCGACATCTGGGTGCCGCAACTGGGCAGATTTGACAACGCCGTGGACCTGCTGGAACAGAGGATCAAGAGCGGGCATCCCGTCTGGTATTACACCTGCCTTTACCCACGGGGAAGGTACACCAACCGCCTGATGGATTTCCCGCTGATTAAAACGCGGCTGCTGCCCTGGCTCGACTTTCGCTACAACTTCACGGGCTTCCTGCACTGGGGGGGAAATTACTGGACCCCCGACCCCATTCTTGACACGCAGCCCGTGATTGACAACAACACCGAACTGCTGCCCTCCGGCGATGCGTTTATTTACTATCCCAACCGGAAGCAGTTGACCTTTGACAGCTCAATCCGCATGGAAAGCTTCCTGGCCGGAATCGAAGACTACGAATTGCTGCAGCAACTGAAGGCCACAAATCCTTCTGAAGCCAATCGCCTGGCATCGACCGCCATGTCATCCTTTACGGACTACGTTCGTGATGCGGCCGCGTTCCGGAAGATCGAATCCGATCTCCTGACCGCCGCCTCCCAACCTTAGTTGCCTCGGAGAAAGGCTTATCCATACCTCGCCGCGTGAATTCGTGAATGCCGAGTCCGCAGACCCCGCACCGCCCCACTTGCGAGGGAAGTCGTAGCCGCAAACCTGGAGGACCGTATTTTGCAAGTCTCCAGGTTGTTCCTTGAAAGTTTGCGGATTATGATACTGACCTCTCGATTGGAGGTCTGAGATGAAAAGCTGGACACGCCGTGATTTGTTAAAGACCGGCCTGCTTGTGCCAGCGGTAGCAGCGGCGGCGCATGGAGCTACTGCTCACGAAAAGCCTGCAATGGACAGGCAAGAAACTGCTCCCGCGCCTGTTCGTTTCCAGAATGTTACGGCCGCGTCGGGCGTGCAATTCGTGCTGGAAAACAATCCGACTCCGAGCAAGCACCTGGTCGAAACCATGGCTGGGGGCGTGGCGGCGTTCGATTACGACGGCGACGGGCTGACGGATATCTACTTCACCAACGGGGCGGCTTGGCCGTCTCTCGAGAAGACTTCGCCCAAATACTGGAACCGGCTATACCGGAACCTGGGTGGGTTTCATTTTCAAGATGTGACTGAAAAGGCGGGAGTCGCCGGCGCAGGATACTCCATGGGCGCCGCCGCGGCCGATTACGACAACGACGGCCATGTCGATCTCTTCGTGACGGGGGTCGGCAGGAACATTCTTTATCACAATCGCGGTGACGGGACGTTCGAAGACGTGACCGCACAGGCGGGAATCAAAAGCAGTCCCTGGTCGATTGGCGCCGCCTGGTTTGACTACGATAATGACGGGCGATTGGACCTCTTCGTGGTCAGTTACCTGAAATGGTCGCCGGCGTCAGAACCCTTCTGCGGCGATGCGTCCCGCCAACTGCGCGTCTACTGCCACCCTCGCGCCTTCGAAGGCCTCTCCAATACCCTTTACCACAATGAGGGAAATGGGAAGTTCAAGGACGTTTCGCAGGAGTCCGGCATCGCTGCGTATATCGGCAAGGGAATGGGCGTCGCCATTGGCGACTATGATGGTGACGGTCTCATGGACATTTTCGTCACCAACGACAAGATGCGGAATTTCCTTTTCCACAACCTCGGGCACGGCAAGTTTGAAGAGGTGGGTATGCAGGCGGGCGTTGCTTTGCTTGACACCGGCAATCCCGTGTCAGGGATGGGCGCGGATTTCCGGGACTACGATAACGACGGGCTGCCGGACATTGCTTTCTCGGCGCTTGCAGGCGAGACCTTCCCTCTCTACCGAAATCTGGGGCACGGAGCGTTCGAAGATGTGACCTACTCGAGTAGCATGGCGCTGGCCAGCAGGGTTTACAGCGGGTTTGGACTTGGGATGTTTGATTTTAACAATGACGGCTGGAAAGACCTTTTCACCGCCAACGCTCACGTGAACGATCGGGTGGAGCTCTACGAAGCGACCCAATACAAGCTGCACAACGCCATCTTCCTGAACCGGGGCGACGGAACTTTTCAGGACGCTTCCCAGACCGCCGGACCGGATTTCCTCACGCCGCGGGCGCACCGGGGCGCCGCCTTTGCCGATTTCAACAATGATGGCAGGATTGACGCCGTCGTCACCTCGTTGGGCGAGGCCCCCGAGTTATGGAAAAACGTTACGCCCGGTGAAAATTCCTGGCTGATCTTGAAGCTCGAGGGCGTCCGGAGTAATCGCGACGGAATCGGCGCGGAAATCCATGTGGACGGCCAGTTCAATCACATGACCTCCGCCATGAGCTATGCATCTTCCAGCAACTTCGGCGTCCATTTTGGGACCGGTAAGCTGAAAGGCGCGAAGAAAATCGAAATTCGGTGGCCCAGCGGGACGAGGCAGGTGCTCACCAATGTTCCTACGAATCAGGTGCTGCGCGTTCGCGAACCGTCGTTGCGCTGAACGCGAATTCGCAGTTGCCTCAACGGTAGGGGCCGCCACTCACAGTCGAGGCCTGGGACGGCCCTTTCTTAAACTCCTCGTAATCCGAAAGTGCCTGCTTCGCTGCCCCGGCCTCGCCCGCCATCGCGTAAGCGCGGTAAAGCTGGAAGTGGATGGTCCCATCGTCGTCGGCGGAAAGCGCGGCTCGAAGCAACGGAATCGCCTCCCGGGCTTTGCCGGTCTGCAGCAGCGCCTGGCCGAGCGCGGCCTTGGCAGGCAGGAAACCGGAGTCGGCGGCGATGGCTTTCTCCAGATATGGAATGCTTTTCTCCGGCTGCTGCAAGTTAAGCCAGCATCCTCCCGTTAGAAAGTTCAACACGGCGGAATCGATGCCGTCCTTCCGCATTTCTGCAATCACCTCCAGCGCCGATGCGTAGTCACGCGCTCGAAAGAGCGCCCAGGCCAGGCCCGCCCGCGCCCGCTCATCGTGCGGCTCGAGCGCCAGCGCCTCGCGCCACTGTGTTGCCGCTTCCACCCACTCCGAGTTCTTCTCGCGCAATTCAGCAGCGTGGATATACATTTCGGGCGAGCGAGGCAGTTGTTCCAGCCGGTTGTAAGCCTGCCGGGCCAATTCCCGGTAATGTTCGCTCTGTCCGTTCGTCTGCTCGGAAAGCTTTTCGTAGCACTGGCCCAGGCCATACCAGACCCTGGGATTGTCGGGAATGATTTCGGCAAGTCTCTGGAACTGTTCGGCGGCCTCTTCGTACCGCCGCGCGCCCGAGAGCGCTTCTGCCAGTGCGAGCCGCGCATTGCGGTCAGCGGGTTGCTCTGCCAACGCCTTCTGAAGGGGCGGGATGGCAGAGGCGAATTCACCCAGTTGGAGATAACTGGCGCCCAGAAACAGATTGGCGGCGGGCAATTTCGGCCGAAGCTTGAGCGCTGCCTTTGCCTCCTCCGCCGAATCCTTGTAGCGCCCGGCCTTGTACTGGGCGACGCAAAGGTCAACGCGAAGGCCCGGATGGTTGGGAAACTTTCGAACCAGTTCCTGATAGATGGCCGCGGCCTGCTCGGGTTTTCCTGCAATCACCAAGTCTCTTGCGCGGCTTAATGCCTCCGGAGGCGGAGCAACCTGGGCCCAGAGGGTTGCCGCGCACAGTAATCCTGCGCAGACCCGCCAGGAAAATGTGGCCATTCGCGTGAGACGCCGGGCCCGGCCCGAGGAGGAATTGATTTCGGACATCATGCCTATTTGCGCTGGCTCGGCTGCTTAGCCTTTGCCTCGCGGAACTTTTCCAGGCTCTCCTTCGCTTTCACCTCTTGACCCAGTTTTTCATAAACGTGGGCCAGCAGGAAGAGCGGTTCCGGATAGTTTGGATCAAGCGCCGAAGAGCGCTGCAGCCAGTTGAGACACAAGTCCGTTTTGCCGAGATCGCAAAGCGCTTTTCCGCCCAGATAGAAGTTGCGGGCCGAGTAAGGGTTGCGGTCAGCCGCTTGGGAGGCCAGCGCAAAGGCCTTCTGGGCGTCGCCTTGTTTCAGGTAAAGCTCGGCCAGGTTCCCCAGGAGCCAATCATCGTTCAAGTGTTGCTCATCCACGAGCTTGATGGCCGCCCAAAAGTAGCGCTCGGCTTTCTCATCCTGCCCGCTGGCCTCATAGCACAGGCCGAGGTTGTCATAGGCCTTATACGACCGCGGATTGACCTTCAGCACCCGCTCGAACAGGCCGACGGCCTGGTCCAGCCGGCCTTCCTGATAATAAATCCGGCCCAGCATGTAGGCGCCATCCTCATCGTTGGGGTACCGGTCGAGCAGATCGATCAGGCGATTCTCCGCGGCAGGCACATTGCCGAGAAGATATTCTGCATTGGCTTCGATTTCCATCGCGGCGAGGTTCCGGGGATCTTTGCTTAGCACGCCTTCCGCTTCCCGTTTCGCCTCTGCGAGGCGTTGCGCCATGAAATATACGTTGGCCAGCGCGACCTGGGCGGGAACCGATCCCGGCTGCTGCTTCAGATAGGCCTCGAGCGAGCTGATTGCCACGTCAAACTGCCGCAGATGCGCTTGCGCCTGCGAGAGCTCGATGACAATCTCGGGCTGCGCGGGACACTCACGAAGCGCCTCGGAAAAATCCCGCGCCGCGATTTCATACTGATTTTTGTCGAGAGCGGCTTGCGCGCTTTGCCGGAGCGCCAGGCTGTGGACAGTGTCGCAGGTGGTGTCCAGATTGAGCTGTCCCGTTGTGGGTCCGGGGGCCGCAGCCTGCAACAGCAGGATGAGCAGGAGATAATTCATGGCTCCTTTTGCCCAAGGGACGCCAGCTCGTGGCGCACCTTCGGGATCACGCTGGCGTACTGCGCGGGTGAGGCTTTGGCGAGGAAGGCTTCAAAGCACGCCCGCGCCCGCTTGCGATCGCCCTGCATCTCGTAAATCAGGCCCAGGTTCACCTGCGCCTCCAGCAGGTCAGGGTCAAGCTGGACAGCGCGCTCGAAATACCCGCGCGCCGCTTGAGGCTCCCGGCGTTGAATGGCGATCAGGCCCAGGCCATTTTGCCCCGTGGCATTGTCGGCATCGATTGTCAGAAGTCCTTTGAACGCGCGCTCAGCGTCATCAAGCCTGCCCGATTGCAGGTAGGCTGTGGCCAGGTTGGCCAGGCTCTCCGTGTCGGCGGGATTGTATTTCGTTGCTTTCTGATATTCGACGATGGCTGCGTCCTTCTTCCCTTCGCGAAGCAGCAAGGTGGCGATGTGTGAGTGCAGTTGCCCGCTCTCAATGCCCTTCGCGAGCGCCGTCTCGTAGACTTTCAACGCATCCTTGGGCCGGCCCTCCTTCTGGTATCGCCCTCCAAGCTGGTAGTAGATCGAGGGATTCGTGGGGTCCTCAGCGAGCGCCTGGCGTTCCAGTTCGAGGCGGCGCGCCTCGGGCGTGTTTGACGTCGGGTTCTCGGCCTCGTAAATCAGTTTCAGAACGTGCGTTCGGTCCTTGGGATCAATGCCCTGGCTCGTCAACTCATACGTTCTGGGTGAGTATCCCGAAAGATACCCCAGCGAGAACAGTTCCTCCTCCGTCTGCTTGTTAATCAACTTCATTTCCACTTTTTCCGTCGTCCCGTGGCCTTCGGCTGAGATCACTCCATTCAAAATCGATTGGAACCTTGCAACCTGCACCGGATGCTGCTGAAGCACATTTGTCGTCTCGCCGGGATCGCGGGACAGATCATAGAGCTCCGGCTTCGGGGCGCGGATGTACTTCCAGTGGTCTGTTCGAATCGCGCGAAGCTCCGCCCAGCCCATATTGATTTTGGGATAAAGCGTCTCCGCGTAGGAAATCCCAGTGGAAACCAGCTTGCCCGAGAATGCCGGCGCCAGGCTTGTGCCCTGCACCCGGTCCGGCGCTTTCCCGCCCATCAGCTCGAGCAACGTGGGCAGAAAATCGATGCTTCTCACCTGCTGCTTGATGCGCATTCCGGCGGGGATTCCTGGTCCCGACATCATAAAGACGATCCGCAAGGTTGAATCGTAAACAAAAACCCCGTGCGTGTACTCGCCGTGGTCGCCTAGGCTTTCTCCATGATCGGAGAGAACGGCAATGATCGTGTTACGGGGGTCCTTCTTTCCCAGAACGTCGATCAACCGGCCAAGCTGCTGGTCCACATAGGCGATCTCGCCGTCATAGGGATGCGCCCGATACTGTTCCCGGAAAGGGCTGGGCGGTTCGTAGGGAAGATGCGGATCGTACACGTGTATCCAGAGGAAAAACGGCTTTCCCGACTGCGAGTTCAGCCAGTGAATGGCGTGGTCAACAACCACCCCGGCACGCCGCTCCGGGTCTTCCAGAAATTGCTGGGAAGGCCCCGGCGTGGGCATCTGGTCGTCGTAAACATCAAAACCCAGATTGAATCCAAACCTCTTCTTGAGGACGGCTGAGCCCACAAACGCCGCCGTGTCCCATCCCTGCTGCTGCAGGATTTTCGCCAGGGTAACGGAGGACGCCGGGAGCACGAAACCGCCCGTGTCACGAACGTGGTGCCGGGTGGGATACTCGCCCGTGAAGATGCTGGCATGGGACGGCAGGGTCAGCGGGGCCTGCGCCACAGCCTGCTCAAACAGCACCCCGCGCTCAGCCAGCGCGTCGAGCGTCGGCGTTTTGATATCCTGGTATCCATAACAGTGCAGATGGTCTGGCCGCAGAGTGTCGATGGTGACCACCACCACATTGAGCGGCCGCAACTTGACTGGCGCTTCGCTCTGAGTTTTATGCGAGGAGTTGCAGGAGGTAAACGCCAGCAGGCCCAGGAAACAAAAACCCGCGCACAGGGGCGCAATCCGCCAGCCGGTCCGGCCATGCCGGGAGTCAGCCTTAAGCCACAGCCCTGCGCCGAGAGGGATGATCAACCGGCGCGTCATGACCCTGTATGATAGCACGCGGAGCGGGTAGGTAACACCCGCCCCGCGGAAAGAATCGAACGGCCCGCAGGCGAACTAAAATTCGATGCGGCCGTCTAATTGGACGGTCCGCCCACCGCCACCTGCTAACAACCCGCCAAACTGTGAGGAAGTGACATCGGTGGAAGAGATGTAGGCGTTATGGCGGTTGAAGGGATTGGTCATGGTCATGCCAAGGCCGAAGAACGTCCCCTCCCGTTTGGTGAATGGAAACTTCTTTTCCAAGCGGAAGGTTTCGCCCGGGCTAGCCGGGCCTCGTAGGTTCGTAAGGAATCTGGGAGCTGAACCCACGCGCAAAGGCACTCCATTTCCCGTTTGCGGAACAAGGGAGAATGCCGCCGGATTGATGTACGGCGTCGGGTTGTTCACGTCGACGTTGCTTGCGGCGCCCCCAAGGGTCAATTTCTGGCCCGTCACATCCGGCCGAATCCCGCCAGCGATCCCATCAGGAATCAACAGATTACCCTCTGAGACCTGGACCGAACTTCCAGAGGAATAGTGTTGGATGGCCGACAACTGCCACCCTCCTAGGATTGGGTTGGCCCAGTGCAAGTCGAACTCTCTGCCTTTACCTACCGGGGTCTGGTACACCCAGGTCAACTTGAAATCCGAGGGAATGTTGAACGCAGTAACAGACCTCTCCAACGAGCGGTTTTTATAGTCCTGCATGGTCGCGTAGTAGGCCCCAGGGCCGTTGGCATCCACATAGCCAATCGCCTTGGACCAGGTGTAAGCGGCCAGGAAGCCCAACCCCTTGGTCAGGTGTTTCGTCGCTGTTATTTGCAAGGAGTGGTAATTGGAGTTGGTATTGTAGGGGAAATTCTCGTCCACCCCAAAGTACTGGGGATAGGGTCTCATTGCCTGGGCCACAGTCAGGTTGGTGGGGAAGCTGGCATACGGCAGGAACTGCGGGTGCGCGCCGACCTGTTCAGTGAGGATATCCCCCATGGAAAGCAGGCTCGAGGGCAGGCCGTCGTATTCGCTCCAACCAAGTCCGGTATAAGATTCAAAGGACTGGCCCCCCCAGTCCCGAGTTCCTTTGTTGCCGACATAGGCCACTTCCAGCACCGTCTCCTTGGGCAACAGGTATTGCACCGTGAACTCCCAGTTCTGCACGTAGGTCGGGCGGTTAGCGTCTTTTGCGGTGGTTATTACATTGCTTTGGTAGTTCAACTGGGTCGGGTCCGTGTTGGGAAGCGTGCCCGTAAAACTGGGGTACGGATTGCCCAGGTAAATTGCGGGATCATCCACGAATCCCGTTGGGCTTGTGCCCCCCACCACGTTGTTTGTGCCATTGAATCCGTTCAGGAAACCCGAATAGCCCCAGCCGTTGGCAATGGGCGGCGTGTTGGTTATGGCGTAACCGGTACGAATTACGATCTTGTTGCTGAGTTGGTATGCAAGACCGAAGCGCGGACCGATCAATCCATAGTAGGTGTCGTTGACTCGGCTTTCAAACACCAGCGCGCCCTTGCGGTTGTCCGCTCCCGGGTTGGGGGCTGTCAAATCAACCTCGGACATACGGCCGGTGCGTTCGAAGAACGACGGAATAATTCCCCACCTCAGGCCGAAATTGAGCGACAGCCTCGGGGTCGCTCTCCAGTCATCGGAAAAATAGAGCTCATGGTAAGGCTGACGGAACGCCGAACTGATACCGGAGATTCCGTGGCTGGCGTTATTGGCCCCACCGAGCAAGAAGCTCGCAAATGCATGCCCGGTGGAAGCGTCGAAGCCCGGTGCGTCAGTGGCTCGCGGGGTGAAAGTAAAGCTGCCGGCATCGGAGAGCGAGTTGTCGTTATAAAAATAGCGGGAGTACTGGTACCCGAATTTGAAGGTGTGGGCGCCTTTGATCCAGGTGGCATCGTCCGCCAAGACCTCGCTGCCGTTTTCGCTGAAATCCACGAAACCAACACCCATACGGGCAATTGTCCCACCCTGGTATTCTGCGCCAGAAAATCTGAAGACGGGGCACATGGTGTCGGGCAGGTTTTGGAGTCCCTCCGTCGCTGCGCAGCCATTATTCACGGTGGATGGGAGCGCGCCATTGTTGTTCGTGAACCCATTGTAGCCCAGCGCGGCCCGGTTCAGGAGGGAAGGCGTAATAGTGGTAGTCCATGAAAATCTGCCCATGTATCCCGGCGTGGTTTGCTGCTGCCAACTTTGGGTGAGCGGACCGGGAAAAGGCAGAAACGGCGTGCCGCCATTGTTTTGCCGGTTCCGGTAGCTGCGGTTCCAGTAGCCGGAAAGGCGGTTCTTCTCATTGATGGTGTGATCAATTTTGATGCCGATGATGTGCTCATCGAAAAACGGAGATCCGCCAATCCTGGTGATGTTGTTAATCATTTTGTCATACTGCGGGTTGACGATGCCGACCTTGTTGACAATGTTCGCGGCCGCCGGGTCAAACGCTGAAGGATCGATAATGTTGCCCGGGAAGGGATCGCGGACTGCCTGGCCGTTCACCGTCCTGGTGGTTCTGGGATCGTAGATCTGTCCAAAGATGATGGGCCGCCCCAATGCATCAAAGGCATAGGTTTTGGCGCCAGTGACAGGATCAATGGTACAAACTTGCTGGCCCGATGTCGCGCACGGCTTGGACTGGCCCGTCCAGTTCGGATCCAGGAGGCCTGAAAAATCGCCTGCTCTATATTCCGTCGCGGCCAGGGTCCCGAAACCCCGCGCTCCCAGACTGTTAACTGAGTCATGTTCAAAATTCGTAAAGAAGAAGGTCTTGTCGTGGCCATTGTAAATCTTGGGAATGACCACGGGCCCGCCCAAGGAATAACCATAATTGTTCAGGCGATTCTTGCTTTTCTTCCCACCCGCCGTCTTGGTCTGGAGATCGAGCGCACCCAGCGCTTCGTTCTGGTTGTAATAGAAAGCAGATCCGTGCAGGGCGTTGGTTCCGGACTTGATGGTGAAATTTGCCACGGCAGTCTGTCCGCCGTTATATTGGGCGCTCATGGCGCCTTCCTGCAGCTTGAACTCGCCGATGGCTTCCGCGGAGGGGCTGAATTCGTTGTTGTTGCCCCCGGAGAGATCGGAGCGGCCGACCGGAATGCCGTCAATCAAAATCTCGTGAGAGTATGCCTGTCCGCCGTTAATCGTTCCCGCAAAGGTGCTCCCTTGCGTGCCGGGCAGACTGTCGAAGATGAATTCCTGAATCTGCCGCTGGCCGTCATCAACCATGATGGGCCAGGCCTTGTACTCCTGGGCCGTAATGTAGCGGCCAATTTCGGCCGAGCCCGTTTCGAGGAGTTCGGGCGTGGAACTGACCTCCACCTGCTGCGTGACTTGGCCCACACTAAGCCTCATGTTCACCGTGAGGACCTGTGCAACGCGCAGGATGATGTTCGAGTTTTCGGCGGTTTGAAAGCCCGGGGCGGACGCCCGAATCGAGTAGGTCCCGTAGGGAAGGTAGGGCAAGGTGTAAGCGCCCGCTGAGGTGGTGGTGGTTTTTGATGCCACGCCAGTGGCGGTATTGGTCGCAATGACCGTGGCGCCAGGCACAACCGCGCCCGATGGATCCATGACGGTACCGTTGAGCGTGCCCACAGCGCCCTGCGCCCATGCTTTTTGCTGCATTGCTCCGAAGGCAAGCACCAGAACCAAGCACAATACTTTCAGTAGCGAACGCATGGAATTCCTCCTTAACGCACAGAGTTCCCTCTGTGGTTCGCAGAACTCGCCTCACTTGGATTTCGACCCACCCTACGCAAGAGGAAACAAGCTCGCTTTGCTAGCAAGTGCCTTCGGAAGCCTGACTTGTGTCCCGTCAAAGTTTTCGCACCAGCGCACCGCAGGATGCGAAGATCATTAAGTCTGGCATGAGCAATCGCGCGCTACCCAGCGCCCGACGTAATATCAGTGACTTATCCCACCCAAAATATCCTACAACGGAATTAAAATGTCAATACTATTTTGAAATTTGGAAAGCAACCGAGAGAATTCGAAAGATTTTGCCCCCTGTAGCACCGGTCTTCAGGCCGGCATGTGCCGAGCTCGCCCCAGCGTGACCGGCGCTGCATGGCTCCTGCTCTAGCCTAGTTTACCACCTGAAAACTGGCGGAAGAGGTCTGGTGGGCATACGGTCCGCGCACCGTCACCTGCCATTCTCCAGGCCGGTCATCGAGCGCCAGCGCCACGCTGAACCGTGCCTCGCCATCCTCAAGAGAAAGGTTTCTGCCGTAATATGAAAGGACTTTCCCATCCGGGTTGCGAACATCCACATGGACGGCCTCCGGAAAATCGCTCTGCCCGCCAGGCATCGAGAGTTGAATGCGGAAAGCGGCCGCGCCTCCCTCCTTTACCCTCAGGCTCCCGCCGGCGCCCGCGCCCAGTGCGGTAACTCTCAGGCTGCCAAGGGGTTCCAGAGAGAGCGCCAGGAACAGCGGCTCGCCCTCTGTGAGCGTCTCTTGCACATCTGAAACCTTACCCAGCAGGCGATGCTCTCTCAAATTGTAGACATATCGCTGGGACGGAAGGCGCAGGGTCACCGGCCCCGCGTCCCGGCAGCCAACGCCCGGAAGCACCGCCAGGTAGCGGACTTCGCCTTTCCTGTACCCCACAATTTCCGAGCAGCCAATCCGCTGCCCATTAGCATTGCTGATGTCTGCGACGGGCTGCGCTCCGTCCTCACGCAGGTAATGCTCCAGCAGCTTCAGCATGGGGCCATTCTTCCCGGCATCCCGCAGCTTGTGATAATTGCTCATCCAGAAATTCAGCGTTACCGCCCGTCCCGCGCCGAAAGAATTCTCAATCAGGAAGGGCGTGCCCCCTTCGCTGAAGCCGGCCTTGCCGGAAGTAACTTTCAGCTCCGCCTCGGCGGGAGTAACCATCGCCGGCATTCCCTGCCCATCCCACGACGCATGCAGCGTAAGCGGTCCGGCGTCCTTCGCTTCCGCGCGCGCGTTCGTGTGCTCGACGCCCAGCACATCATCGAGCAGCCCGCCGGTTGCCCAGCGCGCATGGCCGTCCATCAGGCCAGTCTGCGCATCGGCGATCAGCAGGCCGCCACGCCGCACGAATTCGCGGATGGCGGTCACCTCCGCTTTCGAGAGCGCGATGGAATCCGGCAGCACCAGCACCTTGTAGCTTGCCAGGCTGCCCTTGTCGATCTGCTCGGTGGTCACAAAATCATATGAGTATCCGGCATCGCGCAGCGCCTCGAGCCAGTTGGTGCGGTCCTGATGGAACCGCTTGAGGTTCGCGGAAGTTTTGTCACCATCGCTCACCTCGTCCGGAGCAATATGGCCGTCGGTAATCCAGTGGCCGCGAACACTCAGCAGCGAGTAGTGGACGGCAATGCCGCAATTCTCACGCTCGGCGCCGCGCAGCAGCAGCGCCAAGCCCTCATTGCGGAATTCGTTGGTCAGCGCAGCGAGATCGCGCCCCTGCTGGGTGAGCGTCAGGTCGGCATTCAGCGCCGTGTAGTGCCAGAAGAGCGACGCTCCCGTCTGTCCTGCCAGCAGCCGGTGCCAGAGCTCGTGGCGCAATTCCGCGCCGAATCGCTCATAGCCGGTGAAGCCCGTCAGAATCTGGCCTGCGTGGATCGAGCGGTGCAGGTCATCCTGATCGTCCTCCGAATAAGGCTGCAGATACCCGACCACGTGGTCCAGCAGGTACCAGTTGACCGCATTCGACGGCCCAGGCGCCTGCGTGCCGGAGATGCTGGGCAGGCCGCCAGGGTCCTGAGCCTTCACCGTTTCCGCCGCCACCTCGAGGGCGCGCGCGAACGCCTGTTCCATGAAGGTGCGATGGTCCATCCAGCCGGCATAATTTCCTTTGGCCTGCGCCTCGCGGGTGGTGAGCGGCATGACGTCGTCCCAGGCCTTGTAGTCCGTCTCCCACTCCGTGTTCAGCGCCTCCAGGCTTGAATACTGGCCGCGAAGCCAGACCCTGAGGGCCGCCAGGGTCGGCTTGGACCACGAAAAATCCAGCGGATCGCCATAGGAGGTCAGCGAAGATTCATCCGCGAGATAATAAGCAAGCGGCGCGTAGGGCTCGTCCTCTTTCATCGAATCAACGATGGCGGCCCGCAGTTTGTCGAGCCATTCGGGGCTCGAAAGGTCCGGCTCACGAATGAGATATTTGGTGTCGTGGGTCTTGAGATACTGGGCCTTCTGCTCCAGGTAAGGCTTGCGCCGGTACCAGTAAACGCCAAAGCCGGGCGAGTTGACCTCCGCGATCAGCTTGAAGTTGTTCTGCGGACGCCCCACCACCGTCACGCCGATCTTTCGGAATTGCTCTTCGAGCGTGGGCTCCCAAGGTTCGTAGGACGGCGGACCGTACCAGGGCAGAATCAGCTCATAAGCTCCGAACTTCCGGTCGAGGCTGACGAATTCAACCCGCGTCTGCGATTGATCGATGATGTTCTCGCCCGCCGCGTCGCCGCCCAGCAGCGCCGCGCGCACCCAGCCGATGTTGGTGGTGTAATTTCCCACCGGAAGCGCAGCGTGGATAACGCCCTCGCGGGCCGCAGGGGCCGCTTCCGTCACCGTGCCAACGAGGCGCTGGCGATTGTCAAGCAGGTCCACGCGAACTTTTGCCGGCCCGCTCAAGTTCTCTTTGCGTGGCACGGGCGCCCCGCCCGTGGTGGCGGCTCCGCTGCGATCTATCCTCACCGTCACCTGCATCCGGTCGCCGAGCCCGTAGAACTTTTTGTCCGTGATGATGGAAACGATCCTGACCGGCTGCCGGACCGCAAAAGACACCGACCCCCAGGCGTAGCGCTTGCCGTCCGAGGATAAAATAACGTCAACGTCATTACGCCCGGCAGAGGCCGCGCCGGGCAGGTCCAGCACGATTCTGTTGCTGCCGCGCTTCAGCCGCACAGGTTTTGTGACGCTTCCCTGCTCCGCGCCCCACTGGTTGACAAGCTTCACCGAAAGCTCGCCCCTCCTGATGGGCGCGCGGTTCTCGAGAGCAACGGTAAGAGTCTTTGCGCCGGCAGCGCGGCTCTCCACGCGCAGCGGAAGCAGGCGGACCTGCGGGTCCTCGCCGCCTGCCCACATGATCGACCGGCCGAGCAGCGAATAAAAATACTCCCACCAGTGGTCGTCCTGCTTGCCGAGAAAATTCCAGTCGATGTCCGGCGAGAGGCCGTGGTTCACATAGCCGAGCGCCACCACCCTGCCCTTCCCGAACATTTTGGTGGCTACGATGGGCTCGCCCTCGGGCCCTTCCACCAGCAGCTTCGCCTCCGGTCCCAGGCGATACTTGTAATGCTTCAGGTATTCGGCGGGAAACGAATCGAACGGGACGTTATCCGTGATAAAACTCTCCGCCACCGCCTTCCATGCCCCGCCGTTGACGGCATTGGGAAGAACGTGCAAGTGTCCGCTGCTGTCCAATTGATCGGACAGGCAATCGATCAGCGGCGACACCTCCCAAAGCTTTCCGCCGGGCGCCACCGCAACCTCCGGCGCATGGATGTTCATCGCTTGCTCTACCGGCGGCTCGCCGGGCGCGGGAACTCCGGTGGTGGGGTGGATCAGGACCAGTCCCGCGCCTTCCTGAACGCGCTTCAGAATCGCGTCGCGAGCCTCCTGCGGCAGCCGGTTCCATCCGAACAGGCTGGGCAAGACAATCACGTCGTAATGCGCGCTGCTGGCAAGGTCTTCGGAAAGATATTGATAGGTCAGCTTGTAATTCCGCGCTTCGTAATTCTTGCCTGTGCCCACTGTCCAGGTATTCACGTCCCAGGCGGTGTCAATCATTACCGTGTCATAGGTAATGGGAAAGCGTTCCGCCAGCTCCGCCAGCGTTCGTCCTTCGCTGACGCTGGGCACCACCAGGGCGTGGACCGGGTTTCCGGCCCACGGCTGCGCCCAGGCAACATGCGGCGTCTTCACGTCCATGGTGAAGGGGGCGTCAATGCGCTTTTCGGATTTCGGCTGCGCATCCGCGGCTGAACTCACGCTGCGCGCGGTAACCCAGATGCAACACGCCGTCAGAAACACGCTGGCTGCAATTCGAGCACTGCGAATAACTGATCTCGACATTTTCATAGTGTTAACCTTGGAAGCTATGCGGCGCCCCGCCTGCCGCGAAACGCTAGAGGATATACCTCGTTCCCCGTCGAAGCAAGCGCGAGTAGCACAGCCACTCCTGGCTGTGAGAACGGGATTAAAACACAGGCGAGAGCGCCTGTGCCACAGCTAGAGCAGCTTCCCGCGCTCGCCTGCGTTCGGAATTTTGGAATGTATGCGACACATGGGAATAATGTAGAATGGCGCCGCGCCTCGGCAGAAACACGATTACTGCGAGAACCATCTGCACTTCTTGACGTGGAGCGAGACGCATCCTTCGGAGGTGAACGCGATGGGGAAGAAGCGGATTTCTGTGGCAACATTTCTCATGCTGTTATCCACGGCAATGCTCTGTGCAGGACCGGTTTCTGCGCAAAATCCAATCAAAGCGACCGGCTTTCAACCCAGTGACCTTTCGCGTTTTCAATCGGTTGGGACGGTCGCGTTTTCGCCTGATGGGCGCCGCCTCGCCTACTCGATCACTTACAACGACCGCCCCGGGCGTCCCTCCTCCCAAATCTGGGTGATGGACATCTCAACCCGCCAAACCCACCGCTTGGGCGGCGAACGGGAACCGACCAGCAGCCCGGTCTGGTCGCCCAATGGCCGGTGGATCGCTTATTACGGGATGCAGGACGCTCATCGCGAGCTGAAAATCGCCGCGGCTGACGGCGGCGGTTCCCTCGGCCTCGCTGAGGTTGTCAATACAAACGCTCCGCTGCCGCATCAAGGCCACAGTATCACCTGGTCGCCCGACTCGAAGCGCATCGCCTTCATTTCGGCAACGCCCGGCCCGGAGGTTGCAGCGGCGACCGGTGATCCGATGGTCTTCACGCGCTATCTCTGGCGGCCCACCGCCGAGGAAGGCATCAATCCCTATAACGACAATCGCCGTCTCCATATTTTTGTCGTTGATGTGGACACGAAGAAGGTCCAGCAGCTTACCTCCGGGGACAATTACGAGCATTCGATCGACTGGTCGCCCAACGGCGGGGAAATTCTCTTCCTCTCCGATCACGAAGCGAACTCGGACGAATTTTTCCATTACAATCTGTTCGAGCTGCACGTTGCCGACGGCTCGATCCGGCCGCTGATCTCGAGCGAAGCCACCGAATATGTTCCTGTATGGTCCCCCGACGGGAAATCGATCGCCTACCTGGGTACCCAGCGCGGGCTTACCGACCGCGAAACCACGATGGAAGATGCCCATGTCTGGGTGATGAATGCCGATGGCGCCAACCGCCGCGAGATTGGCGCCGCCATCGACAACCGCCAGGGCGATCCTGTCTGGGCGGCTGATGGCAGCGCCCTCTATTTCACTGTGCAGGAGCGAGGCAGCGTTCATCTCTACAGTCTGCCGGTTTCCGGAGGCGCTCCCCGGCGGATCGAAGACCTGCCCGGCGGCGTTGGCTCATTCTCCATCGCCAAAGATGGGCGGATCGCTTGCAGCTACACGGGCCTTGGCGACATGGCCGAACTTTACCTGATCGAAGGCGGCCAGACCAATCAACTCACACATTTGAACGACGACGTTCTCCGCGGCAAAACAATTGCCACCGTGGTTCCCTTCACCTTCTGGAGCAACGACAACAAATTCCAGATTGAGGCGTTCCTCACTGAGCCGCTCGGCTTGGCGCCCGGCGGCAAGCATCCGCTTATCGTTGACATCCACGGCGGCCCGCACGGACAGAATGGCCCGGGGTTCGATTTCCTCGCCCAGGTCTACGCCGGGCTGGGTTGGGCCACGCTTCAGGTCAATTACCGCGGCTCGACCGGCTACGGGCAGAAATTTGCCGACGCCGTCTTCGGCGATCAGGATGGCAACGAAGGCTGGGACGTGCTCTATGCCGTCAGCGCCGCAGTCCACCGCTATCCCTGGATCGATCGCGACCGGATGGGCATCGAGGGCGTCAGTTATGGCGGCCAGCTCACCTACTGGCTCACTACGCAAACCAACGAATTCAAAGCCGCGATTCCTTTCGCCGGCATCACCAATCTGATCAGCTACAACTACCTGACCTATTACAACCAATATGAGGAGATGGAATTTGGCAAGTTTTTCACCCAGGACGACATGATGGACAAGGCATGGAAGCGCTCGGCGCTCCGCTACGTCGCCCAGGACCACACGCCCACGCTCATCATGCACGGGGCGAACGATCCCGACGTTCCCATTCCCGACGCCGAACAGTTTTATATCGCGCTGAAGGACGTCGGCGTCGAAACCAAAATGGTCATTTACCCTAGGGAAGGGCATGGCGTTCGCGAAACTGGCCATCAGATCGATCGACTGGAGCGCTCAATTGCCTGGTACAAAGCCCATTTCCCTCCGCCCGGGGCCAAAGTCTTCACTAACGTGCAGCCCTAAGCCGGCACTTCTGATTCGTCCGACCTTCCCAGCGGTGTGCGACCGTGATCGATTCGGAGCGCGGGTGGCGCATACGTTCCGGTGTTTGGAATGTATGCGGCTTTTTTGAAAAATGCCGCGCCGCTGCCGGGCATCACATAATCCGGGGAGGACACATGTGCTGCGTGGCTCCTAGGGGTTTGACCAGCGCCGTGCTGGGGTGCCATCGAGCCGCATACATCGCAGAGGCGGCGACGTATGCGCCACCCGCGGATGGCAGACCGACGAAGGCATTTGCGGAACAAAACTCCCCCCACCCGCGGGTGGCGCATACGTTCCGGTGTTTGGAATGTATGCGGCTTCTTGAAAAATGCCGCGCACCGCTGCCGGGCATCACATAATCCGGGGAGGACACATGTGCTGCTTGGCTCCCAGGGATTTGACCAGCGCCGTGCTGGGGTGCCATCAAGCCGCATACATCGCAAAGGCGGCGACGTATGCGCCACCCGCCGTCACCCCTGCGGCCGGACTCACGTCTGGCCCCTCAGGCGGCCTGCGCCGAGAGCCAGGCCGACGCCCACCACTACCAGCTGGACGATGGTTCCCATTGCCGTGCCCGCCCCGGTGGCGGGTGGCGCAGATATTGATTTTTAATATCTGCGATCAGCGAAGCTGAGTGGGGTTAAAATGGCGCGATGTCTCAACCGCCTCGATATTACGGCAATAACGACCTTCACTATCTGACCACCAGCACCTATCGCCGCACGCCGGTTTTCAATTCCGAGAGGTTCAAGCGCGAATTCGTCGCTACGCTGGCGGAACTGCGCATCGAACTGGGATTCCGACTGCTCGGCTATGTGCTGATGCCCGAGCATTTCCACCTCCTCTTGTGGCCTTCCGACGGCGCCAATCCTTCTCAGATTATGCAGCGGCTGAAAGGGCGCACGGCACGGTCGATCCTGAAGACTCTGCGGCAGGAGCGGCGCCACGCATGGTGCGCCAGGATGCTGGCTCGGTTCTCGCTGCCCTTGACGGTGCACGATGAGGCCAGCTGCCGCGTCTGGCAGCGGCGGTTTTACGACATGAATATCTGGACTGAGAAGAAGCAGATGGAGAAGCTGGATTATATGCACAACAATCCGGTGACGCGAGGGCTGGTCAGTTCGCCGCGTGAGTGGCCGTGGTCAAGCTGGAGATTTTATTTTCTCGAGGACGAATCGATTATGGCCATGGATCGCTTGCCATGAACCCAGCAAGCAACGTCCCGCTGCGCGGGAACGCAGACACGACAAACCACGTATCTGCGCCACCCAGCCGTGAAGCACACGGTCTGGCAGATTCGCGCCGACTCGATTCGCAAACTCAACCGCGGCGAGAAAGAGCCGGAGCGGGTAGCCGGCCAGGCTGTCATCTGCACTGCAACATCGGACCAGCCCCGCCAAACTCGTAAGCGCCGATGTCAATGGTGCCGATCGGGTGGCGCTGCTCGCGGGTGGCGCATACGTTCCGGTGTTTGGAATGTATGCGGCTTTTTTGAAAAATGCCGCGCCGCTGCCGGCCGCCATATAATCCGGGGAGGACACATGTGCTGCTTGGCTCCTAGGGGTTTGACCAGCGCCGTGTTGGGGTGCCATCAAGCCGCCTACATCGCAAAGGCGGCGGCGTATGCGCCACCTGCGGTGGTGCCGCGTTGGGCCTTTTCATTGGTTCGGCTGCGAATTGCGCATCGCAGGGGGTGACTCCATGAGTGGATGGCGCGAGAAAAGGAAGCAGTTTATCACTGCGTATGAGACATATGCAAAAGAACACCGTCGCAAGCCCACCCCCACATACCAAAAGGTGACGCTCTGGATCATGGTACTGGTAAGCCTGATTGTCTGGGCCTACATGCATCTTCACAGATAGCTCTAGAAGCCGGTGGCGGGTAGCCACGGTCAGTGTTGTTCTGACCGTGGGTTCTTCGCAAGGACGCGAGTGGCGCATGCGTTGATTTTCGATGCCTGCATTCAGCGGATCTGAGTGGGGTTAGAATGGTGCGGCGTCACGACCACCGCGTTATTACGTGGATTGGCTGTGGTCGAGTTGGCGATTCACTTTCTTGGAAGACGCCTCGATCATCATGATGGACCGCCTCGAATCAAGTCAAGCAAGAGCTTCTCGCTCCGTGAGACCGCAGACACGACAAAGCGCGTATCTGCGCCACCCGCGGTGCTCTACTCCTCGCGCCTCATCCAGATATCTCTGACCGCTTGGCAAAAGATGGTGAAGTCCAGTTTCAAGCTGCGATTCCGGACGTAATAAATGTCGTCGGCGAGCTCAGAGAGGGGCTCCCACGAACTTCTCAAAGTCGCTAAGCTGACGAGACCGGGGCGTACTTTGGTTCGCTCATCGTACCTAGGAACGCATTGGGACATTTGTCCGGCGATATTTACAGGGTGCGGCAAAGGGCCGATCAGGCTCATGTCCCCGCGGAATACATTGATCGCCACTGGCAGAAAATAGAGGCCCGTCTTGCGCAGAAAACCGCCAAGCCTGGTCAAAGGCTCTCGATGCTCATGGGTGCCAGAGCCAGCGCCTCGGAGTTCATAAGGGGAGGCAATGCGAAACCTCAGCATCTCAAATCTTCGACCACAAAGCCCTACCCGAGTCTCGCAAACGAGAGCGGACCCGTGGCCCGTCAGTCGTAGGATCGTCGCTATCAAACCCAGTTCCGGTGCAACCGCAACCAGGAATGCTGCGCTTGCCACCACGTCGACAGCGCGCTTGAGATTGTCTCCCGGAAGAGCGTCCCGGTACCCCGCCTTTGCCATTGCAGAAATTTTGCGCGCGGCCCTGGTGAAATTCAGCGCAACAACAATTTTGCCGATCTGGCCGGGAACCTCGTCAATGTGACTTCGCCATTCCTCCCCAAACCGATCCCGTTCGTCCTTTGGCAGTCGCTGAACCGCCCGCTGGACAAGGCGCTCAATAACCCAGCACGTCCATTCTTTGAATTCATTGGTGAGCTGTTGGCTGACTGCTCCGGCGATGATTTTGCAGATTATTCCAACAATGTCCACGATCACTGCCATGCAAGTCCCCCGATCCCGATAGAAGAGGCTACATCTCGGAAGGCCGCGCGGGCGCTTCTGGCGCCAAGGCCGGTGAGCCTGTAATATCGCCGCCTTGGCCTCCCCAGGTCGTGGGGGTTACCAGCCTCCCAGCGGCTTTCAAGCCACTTTGCCTGCTCCAAGCGTAGCAGGATGGGGTAAAGGGTTCCCGACTGTAGTTTAGTGGCGCGCGCAATATCAGCACCGGACAGTTGGGTTTCCAGAGACGACATAAGGACGCCCATGACCTTTAGTGTTTGTGCCGTGATTCTTGGTTTGTGCTTATCCATAGTTGTTAGTCTACATAGGGTGCACCGGAATGTCAAATCCTCTTTTGCCCGCGGGCCCTCAGGCATTCAAACGCGGGTGGCGCATACGTTCCGGTGTTTGGAATGTATGCGGCTTTTTTGAAAAATGCCGCGCACCGCTGCCGGGCGCCACATAATCCGGGGAGGACACATGTGCTGCTTGGCTCCTAGGGGTTTGACCAGCGCCGTGCTGGGCTGCCATCAAGCCGCATACATCGCAAAGGCGGCGACGTATGCGCCACCCGCGATCAAAATTGATTACATGCGGCTGCCAAAGGGATATCGCGGATAAAAACCCCACGGTCAGAACAACACTGACCATGGCTACCCGCTAACCACTCTCATCTGCACTGCAACATCGGACCAGCCCCGCCAAACTCGTAAGCGCCGATGTCAATCGTGCCGATCGGGTGGCGCTGCTCGCCGCAGGCTGGATGGACGTACTCGTATTTTGGCGCAAGCGAAAAGTCATTCACCGACGCCGGTTGCGATCCGGCATCGATTGCGGGCGAGCCCTGCAGCAGGTGATAGTCGTAATTGTCGATATCCGCGAGCATCGGCTCGCCGCCGGTAAAGTTGGTCATAAAAATGGCGTTGGCCTGATTGGTGATAGTGCCAGGACCGTCCAGGATATTATTTTGCAGTAAAGCGGGCGCCGCCGGGGACTTGGCAAAGACGAAGGTTCCATCAGAATACTGATTCACCACGGTGTTGTTCACCACGTAAAGATCATGCCCGGGATTGTTTGGATTGGTCCCTTCCTCCAGGTAACTCAGAATCGTGCTGTTCCCCGTATTAGGGCCCTGTTGAATCAAATTCCCGATGACGTAGGAAGTTCCCCCATTGGGCAGGTCGATTTCGTAGCTGTCAGTCCCGTTTTCCCCGGTGATGCGATTGTAGAGGATGTAGTTGACCGCTGCGCGCGACTTCAACAGATGGCCGACGTTGGCGTCGTGGGTATAGTTAAAAGCGAACAGCAGCGAGGCGCAATTCCCGATATAGAGGTTGTGGGTAAACCCGTAACCCTCGGAGAGGGCCTTGCTGCTGACTCCATTATGAGCAAACTCCGAGTACTTGATCACAACATTGCCTGGGCCGGCGCCGCCCAGGATTCCGTCCTGGTTATCGTGGAAATAGCAATTCAGGATGGTAAGGTTCCCGCCCTGCATGCGAATTCCGGCGCCATTGGCTCCGTCGTCATTGGAAACCGCCGCATTCTCAAATTCCATGTTCTCGATCACCGTGTCGTTTCCCGAAATAACCCAGATCGCCTTTCGGCCTGAAATATGCCCGGTATTGTTCTTGTCCGTCAACCCCGCAGTGTTGAGGACAGGCCGGGCGCCGCCGGGGCCGGGCAAACCGATCAGGGTCAGGCTGTTTTGGGTCCAATTGCAGGTGTCATCATAGTAGCCCACGCCCGGACCCGTGGATGGAGAATAGTCGATCATAATCGTGTCGCCATCCGCCAAAACACCCGCGTTGTTTAAACTGCAAGGCGTTTTGTAAGTTTGGGTCGGCCCCACGTGCCAGGTTGTGGCTCTGGCGCTGACGCACAAAGTCATCGATAAGACCGCCCACGAGCACAGTAGGACGGCCTTGCGTACACTACTCTTGTTCATCTTTCCCTCCTGTCTTGGTGTTTTTGCCCTGAAAGAGTGGTGGGGAGGTGCAGGCTCCTCCCAAATCAGATCCGGAGTCTTGCGCGGCAAGAGATGCGCTGCAGGCAAGCTATCGCTCCTTTGCGGAATAAAGGAATGAAAACTTGAGCCTCGTCTATCTGTGGTCTGTGAGAATCGTACGCTTAGGAACCCGAGGCGTCAAGCGGGTAATGGTGAACGATGAGATGATGCGCGGCTGGCGCAGAGGCGGTTTCTGTCTCTGCGAACCCGCGGGAGTGGATTGAAGACGGGTGGCGCGGACCTCCGAGGCTGAGGTCACGGTTCCGTTCTGAAATCTCAAATCTGAAATTTCAAATCCCATGCGGCTGGTCTCGGGGCGGACGCACCTAGGAAAAAATGTAGCGGCGAGTTTACCTCGTCCCGTACCGTCTGGTACGGGGCCTCGCCAAATGGCGGTCCCGCTCGGCGGGACCGCCGCTACGCCGGCTGGCGCCTGAATCGCGTCCTTTGCGATGTGTGCGATCTACGCGGTCTACAACTTCGCCGTGCGATTTCAGGGAAGCCTGTCCGTTGACAGCAACGACGCGCCCTCCCGGCAATAGAACCGGAAACTCCGCCGCGGCCGCTGCTCAGCGGAATTGACCAGGCCGCGCTGCGCGTGATGAGCGTGCATGGAGTCGAGCTTCTCCAGCAACTTCTTCTCACTCGAAATCACTCAGGTTGGCGAAGCCCCGCTGCCGGCCGCGGTGCTTGGAAGGGCGATGGACCGTTCTGCGCGGGGCGATTGCAATGAAACGCAATGCCAGTCACGTAGGCTATATACTTGCCCGTTTGCCCCCCCTGAATGGGACGCTTGGGATTTTTGGTGAAATTTTTACGAAAATTCTAATTTATTGTAAACATTGTGATTAGTTTATCGATAGCGCGGCGAAGATTTCGGGCTCACGAAAAATTTGTTGAAGTATGGCACAGCGTGTAAAATTTGCGTTTGCGAGCGCGCGTCTTACACGCTAGCCTCTGTTCATCGCGCCGAATACAGCATACTTCATCCCGAAGTCCGCATCGCGTGTGGTAGACTGACGGCGCATTCGTTCTGCGTAATTGCTCTATGACTGAGACCGCTGATCCCAAACAGAAGCTTCGGGAGATTTGCCGCACCGCTGCGCGCGTCTTCTACGAGAAGGGTTACGACGGCGCATCCATGCAGGACATCGCGGAGGCCGTCCACCTCACCAAGGCTGGACTGTACCATCATGTCGGCAGCAAAGACCGCCTTCTATTCGAGATCATGAACTACGGCATGGATATTCTCGATGAGAGCGTGCTCGAAAAGGTGAAGTCGATACAGGACCCCAGGGAGAAGCTTCGCCAGACGATCATCGGACACATTGACCTTGTCGTGCGCGCGCGCGACATGGAGATCACCGTGATCCTGCACGAAAACCGGTCACTGAAAGGCGAGCTGCGCCAGAAGATCAATGCGCGAAAGAAGGCTTACATCCGTTATCTGGAGGAGTTGATCGTCCAGGTCCAGGACCAGTCTGGCCATGAGCACCTGATATCGCCCGCGCTCGCCGCCTTCAATCTTCTCGGCATCATCAACTGGCTCTATCAGTGGTACCATCCCGAAGGCCCTATTTCGCAGGAAGAGCTCACGAGCGGATGCGTCGATTTCTTTTTCAGAGGACTGCTGGGCGACGGCGGCGCTTCTCTCTCCTCCCGGCCGGAAGATCATAACCCGTTTATCTAATAGCGGACCGTCACGTCTCCGTACGGGGCACTCAAACAGCGTCCGTTGTTCATCGTAGGTCGTCGTGATAGCATCTCGTCCTTGTCAAATGAAAAAGGCGCAGGTCTCCCGGCATGAAAAAAGAGACGATCGCATTCCAGGGTGAGCGCGGAGCATTCAGCGAAGAAGCAGCCTACAAGCTGCTGGGCCGCAACATTCAGGTGCTTCCCTGTCCAACTTTCGAAGCTCTGTTCGCCAGCGTGGCAAAAGGCAAAGCGTCCCGTTGCCTGGCGCCCATTGAAAACACTTTGGCCGGTTCGGTTTATGAAAACTACGATCTCCTGCTGAAGAATGACCTGCACATCGTGGCCGAAGCTAAGCTGCGAATTGTTCACAATCTGATTGCGTTTCCGGGAACCACGCTGCGCAACCTTCAACGCGTCTATTCCCATCCAGTGGCCCTGGCCCAGTGCAACAAATTCTTTTCGAGCCATCCCAAGGTCGATCGAGTTCCATTCTATGACACGGCTGGGAGCGTCAAGATGCTGGCGGCTGAACGTCCCATCGGTTCCGCCGCCATCGCAAGCCGGGTTGCCGCCTCCTTTTATCGAGCGCGCATTCTGAAGACCCATCTTGAAGATCACAGCGAAAACTTCACCCGGTTTCTGCTTCTATCGCCCAGGCCCATTGTTTCGCCGCGGGCCAACAAGGTTTCCATCGTTTTTTCAACTCGGAACGTTCCGGGGGCGCTTTATAAGTGCCTTAGCGTTTTCGCTCTGCGCGATATCGACCTCTCCAAAATGGAGTCGAGGCCTGTGAGCGGCCGTCCGTGGGAATACTTCTTCTATCTTGATTTCGCCGGCAACATCAAAGAAGAGCGCTGCAAGAAAGCGCTGGAGCACCTGGAAGAAGTCACGAATTTCCTTCGCGTCCTCGGCTGCTATGAAAGCGCCAGGCCATAGCGCCTGCGAGGACCTCTCCCCTTGATTTCTTCCCGCGTCGCGCTCTGGACACGGCTGCCTTCGCTGCTGCGGCATCCATAGACTCAACTGCATGACAGCCCAGTTTGGCCTGAAGTATAATCGCCTCTTGAACCGCGACAGAATTTCACGCGAATTTCCCCGGGGAGGATAGGTCTATGCGCCGACCATTACGTCCCATTACAGCGCTGCAATGTCTGGCTTTGGCAGGCTTACTGGCAATGATCTCCTGCCAGAACAGTTCATCGCCCACCACCGCGGGAGCGTCAAAGATTGCTGTTACGGCCAACTCCGGCGGGCCGGTCACCATTAAAACCTCTTCAGCCGAGTTTGAGGTGTTGCCGTCCGGATACGTACGGGCGTACCTTCTGAAGCAAGGCAAGAGGCTTACCTTGGATGACCCCAACTCATCCGGGCCCGGGTCCTTAAACTCGGTAACGGTCGATGCAAAAGAGATCGCGGATTTCACTCTCGACTTTGATCACGTTAAGGTCACCGACGCGCGCGGCAAGCTCGGTGAACTGGGCAAGCGGGTTGAAATCACCGGCACGAGCAAAGCGGAAAACGGAGCAGCCATCCAGGAGTCCGTCGTTTTCGAAGCTTACGATGACTTTCCCCGCCTTCTGATAACTTCCACGTCCTACAAGAATCTCGCCAACAAGCCGGTCAGCCTGGACAAAGTTGTTGTTGACAGCCACCAGTTGAACGCCTCCCTCGCCGATTCCTCCGTGCCGCCCTACCAGATGTGGTCATACCAGGGCTCGAGCGAGAAGTGGGGCAAGGACAACGTCGTCGAGATCTCGGACCACTTCTCCCAGCAGAACCTGATGGGCGGCATGCAGCGCAGGGGCGAGGGCGGCGGCATTCCAGTGGTGGCGTTCTGGACGGACAAGGTGGGCGAGGCCATCGGGCATATTGAAACGATCCCATGGGTCCTCTCGCTTCCGGTTGGCGTCAGCGCCAACGATCGCGTGAGCGCCTCCATGGTGCTGGAGCCGGGCACAACCCTCCAGCCTGGAGACACTTATTCCACGCCGCACGGGTTTGTCGCGGTCTACTCTGGGGATTTCTACGAGCCGTTGCGTCTTTATTCCGAGGCGCTGCAGCGCGAGGGCTGGGACCTGCCCAAACCCAGCGACGCTGATTATCAGATCAGTTGGTGCGGCTGGGGCTACGAATCCGAGGTGACTCCCAAACAGATGCTGGGCACTATTCCCAAGCTCAACGAAATGCACATCCGCTGGGCCACGCTGGACGATCGCTGGTTTGACACTTATGGCGACTGGGACCCGCGTCCAGACACTTTCCCGGGCGATTCCATCAAGAAGATGGTGAGTGCGTTTCATCAACAGGGGATTTCAGTGCAGATCTGGTGGCTGCCGATTGCCGTAGAGGACGGGTCCGGCGGTTACGAGTCTCACCATTACAAGACAGCCGAGGTCGTAAAAGAGCATCCTGACTGGCTGATCCTCGACAAGAATGGCAAGCCCGCAAAAATGGTTCGCGGCCTGGGCGCGCTCTGCCCGGCTGTGCCCGCGGTCCAGGAATACTACAAGAAACTGACGGAAAAATTCATTCGCGATTGGGGATTCGACGGCAGCAAGCTGGACAACGTTTACACAATCCCGGCGTGCTACAACCCCAAGCACCATCACAAATCCCCGCAGGACTCCATCCGCGCGATGGCGGAAATATACAAACAGATTTTTGAGGCTACCCGGGCACTCAAACCCGACAGCGTGACCCAAAGCTGCTCCTGCGGAACTCCGCCGAATTTCGCCTGGCTGCCTTATATGGACCAGGCGGTAACTGCGGACCCCGTAGGTTCCGTCCAGGTGCGGCGGCGAATCAAGATGTATAAGGCCCTTCTTGGCCCGCAGGCTGCCGTTTACGGAGATCACGTTGAATTGACCGATATCGTTTTCAAGGGCGGCGATGAAATCGACAAGGGAAAGGATTTTGCTTCGACCGTTGGACCCGGCGGGGTGGTCGGCACCAAATTTGTTTGGCCCAATCCCGGCCCGCACTTCAAGGAAGTTTATCTGACGCCCGAAAAGGAAGCGATCTGGAAGAAATGGACCTCGATCTACAACCAGAAGATGCTTTCAAACGGCACTTTCCTGAACCTCTACACCTATGGGTATGACTTCCCGGAAGCCTACGCCATCAGCAAGGACGGCGAAATGTACTATGCCTTTTATGCTCCTGATCCCGCAGTCCCGTGGCAAGGTAAGATCGAATTGCGCGGACTTGATAAGAACAGCAGCTACAAAGTTTTCGATTACGAACACGATAAGGACCTGGGAACCGTGACCGGCCAGGACCCTACGCTCACCACGCGTTTTACGAACCATCTGCTCCTCGAAGTCAGCAAACAGTAGCCAGTGGCGGGCGCCTGGGAACCATACGATATTTTGTGTGAACCTGGCAGCCTACGCGCCGGCAGAGGCTTGTGGCTTGCCCGGTAAACGAAGCGGGACTAAACTTTCTTCCTGGCAAAACACGGAAGGAAACAGTCAGGACAGGAGCGATTGCAAGTGGGCAGGTTCTACTGTAAAACGGGGCGGAAGGACCACCAGCCGACGCTGAATCTGGTGCAGAAAACTGCCTGGTTGGCCGTCTCTCTTATGGCTCTTGCTGCGTCGTGTAGCCTGAAGGCCCAAACGGCGGCAAGCCAGGTAAGCGACATCACGGGCGATTACGAATTCCTGCAACCCTATAACACGCTGGCGATTTTGCAGGAAGACCAGATGCTCAAAGGATACATTGACGTGCTCCAGGGGCAATCGGAGTCTGACGCTATTTTGAGCTATCCCATAACCATCGGCGAGCGCAACGGCGATCATGTTGAGTTCCGGACCCGCAAGATCCACGAGATGTACTACCGCTTTTCAGGGATCGCTCAGCGCGGAAAAGGGAGCAAGAAGGACGGTCCCGACTACCTGGAGCTTGTGGGTGAGTTGCAAACCATCAAGACAAATTCTGTGACCAATCAGGAAACCGTTGAACGGCAGCAAGAGGTCTTTAAGTACAAAGGGAAGACCAGCGAAGGACCATGACTCTGAGGCTAGTGAGACAGCCGAGGCTGGGACTCGCCGGGAACACGTTCCTTTTGCGCCTTTCTCAGCAACCTTTCGCGCCGGTGCGCGAGACGCCCCAGCCAGGCGTGGGAACCGGACGTGTCCTGAAGGCGCTGCCAGGCCGCTTCGGCAAATTCCAGAGCTTTATTCGCGTCACGTACACGATGCTCATAATGGATGGCGAGCTCTTCACAGGCCTGCACCGTATATCGTGACCCAAGGCCCGAAATCTTCATCCAGACTTCAACGGCCGCGTCATAACTTCGCTCCTTCTTGTGCTGGGCAGCGAGATGCCACAGGGCGTGCGGCTCAACCGACTCCGGCAGGCCGCGGGCAATCGCCTGGAGGCAGGTTGCGCGTGCCAGTTCTGAGGCCCCGGCGCGTTCGAGCACACGGCTGAGGCTGAACAGATCGAGGCTGTCGCAATCGGCGCCGTCGCCCGCCCTGGCAATGGCCTGTCCCACCTCAACCGTAAGCCCGGCAAGCGTCACAATGTCGAGCGCGTTGTGGAAGAACACCGGCTGCAGCGCCTGCGCGCTCCTGGTGCGGAGATAGTCGAAATAGATTTGGGGGATTTCGGAGCCTGGCACATCGCCGTTCCGCGCGATGCCCAGCAGCTCCCTCTCCAGGTTCTTGAGTTGGCAGCTTTCGAGGCGCAGTTTCCACAAGCGGCGCGCCGGATGCAGCAGATCAAGGTGGACCATTCTCGTGAACGGAGACTTCATTCGGGCCAGCGTGTAGCGCGTTTCAAGCAGCGGGATATCGAAAGTCTTGCCGTTGTAAGTCACCAGGAGTTCGTAGGGCTCGAGCGCGGCGGCCAGCGCATCCAGGGCCGCCTTCTCTTCCGTAAGGTCGCGCAGGAAAAGCTGGCGCACCCGGAAACCAGATCCCTCCGCGGCCCCAATCCCAATCAGAAATGCGCACGTGCCCGTGCCTCCGGCAAGCCCCGTGGTTTCCGTATCCAGATAAACCACCGAAGACGCCGCTGGAATATTTTCTCCCTTCAAAAACATTTCCAGCGGCGCGAGGTCTGCGTGGGCGACATCCGCAACGCAAAACTTGCCGTATGGCCTGCCAAAAGGCAGGAGCTGAGTGGCCAGAAAATACTCGCCCCGGCCATTAGAGCGAACCTCGCCGTCAATGTAATGCTCAACGCCGAGCGGCGTCTCGAGGGCGGCAACCTTCCTCGGCTTCTTTTCAAGCCGCTGCAGGTATTCAAGCTGGCGCTCGAGCGCGTCCTCATGCACCGTCTTGCTGGCCACCTTTTTGAGCTCTCGAAGTTTTTCTTCCAGATTCATGACTGCCTATTGAGGATTGCATATTACGGTAATACATTTCCCTAACGCCGGCATCCTGCCGGCCTTGAAAAATGCCGCCGGGACGGCGGCGCTACGCGGGATCAGGATGACGCCTGCAAAACAGCACTCAAAATCGCCAGTGCAACTTCTTTGCCCTTCTCTCCCACTTCACCCACGGGACCCACACACGAAGGACATCCCGACTCGCAAGGACAATTCAGGATCAGGCGCCGTGTGTTTTCAAGCAGGCTCGGGCTCAGCCGGAACAACGGTTCGCTGAATCCAACCCCGCCGGGATACTTATCGTAAAGGTAGATGTTGGGCTCAAAGATCTTTGTGTAGACCGCAGGACGGCCCTGATTCGAAGGCAAAGCTGCAAGGTCCTCCGCGACGGCCAGATTCTCACCAACCGCCACGCCCAGATCGCGCGCGTCGCACATCATCAGGAGCGTGCCAATCGCCTGCAAGGCGTGGGCAAGCCCCTGCACGCCGTTCATCCGGTCATCGCGCGAGTAGGGCATGGCGTCCAGCAATGCCTGGGGGAGCGTCAACCAGAACGCCGTCGTGTGCATCTCCTGCTCGGGCAGCATCAGTTCGCCCGAACCGACATTCTGCATGGTGTGGAATTTGATCTTCTTGAATCCCACCACCTGCGTATTCACCTGGACCTCGCCGTGGTTCCTGAATGCAGGCCCGGCGGGCGCGGAATCAAAATGCTCCAAAATCTTGATTTTCGTGTAGGAAATGGCGTCGGTGTAGTACTCGGAATCGCACTGGCGGACATAGGCCTTGCGCTCATCGTAATCCAACCGCTCCACGTGATACTGCTGGCCATCCTGGAGGTAGATCGCCTTCTCATGCACCGTGGTGAGCGCGCTGGAAAAATCCACTTCGCCGATAACGCGTGGCTCGCCGGTGACGTCAACGATGACAAAATTGTCCGAAGAAACGGACCGCAGACTGATGGCGTCCGCCGGATAGCTCTCGGAGATCCAGTGCCAGCCCTCACTGGTCTTGTGAAGGAATCCGAGATCCTCAAGATGCTTGCAGAGCATCTTGAGATCGAGGCCGCCAAATTTCTCATCCTCTTTCACAGGCAGTTCGAAAGCAGCACACTTCAAGTGGTTGAGCAGGATCTGCAGGTTGTCCGGATTGACGTGGCCGTGCTCGGGTGAGTGGTCAAAAAAATAGTCCGGGTTCTGGACGATAAACTGGTCGAGCGGCGCGCTCGAAGCCACCAGCAAAGCGGCAGAACTCCCTTCGCGGCGGCCTGCCCTGCCGGCACGCTGCCAGGTGGAAGCAATCGTTCCCGGATAGCCCGCCATCACCGCAACGTCGAGGCTTCCGATGTCGATTCCCAATTCCAGCGCGTTGGTGGCAATCACGCCCAGCAAACGCCCTTCGCGAAGGTCGCGCTCAATCTCGCGCCGCTCGAGCGGCAAGTAGCCGCCCCGGTAACCTCGGACAACTTCCGGCCCCACCGGACGCCGGGCAAAATCTTCCTTGAGATAAGTCACCAGGATTTCCGTTGCCAGGCGTGAATTGGCGAAGACAATGGTTTCCAGGCCGCGCATCATAAAGACCTTCGCCAGGCGGCGCGTTTCATTCAGGTAAGACCGGCGAATGCCGAGCTGCGGATTGACCACTGGCGGATTATAGAGAACAAAGTATTTTTCAGCCGCGGGCGCTCCGTTTTCGTCAACCAGCACGACGTCCTGCTCGATAATGCGTGTGGCCAGCTCAGCCGGGTTGGCGATGGTCGCCGAGGTGCATATAAATTGCGGGCGGCTGCCGTAGAACTCCGCGATGCGCTTGAGCCTCCGGATGACGTTCGCCAGGTGGCTGCCGAAAACGCCGCGGTAATAGTGCAGTTCGTCAATGACAACGTATCGCAGATTTTCAAACAGCCGCTCCCATTTAGTGTGGTGAGGCAGGATGCCTGTGTGGAGCATGTCCGGGTTGGTGATTACCAGGTTGGCCTGGGCCCGAATGGCTCTGCGCGCGTCCTGGGGAGTGTCGCCGTCATAGGTAAACGTCCGAAGATCATCGCCGAGTATTTCAGCCCAGCGATTCAATTCCACCAGTTGGTCCTGTGACAGGGCCTTGGTGGGAAAAAGATAAAGCGCCCGCGCATCCGGGTTTTCGACTAGGGCGCTCAGGATCGGCAGGTTGTAACAGAGAGTTTTGCCCGAGGCCGTAGGGGTGACGACAACAATATTCCTGCCTTCCCAGGCCAGGGTTGCAGCGGCGGCCTGATGCGAGTAGAGGCTTTCAACTCCCCTTGAACTCAGCGCTTTCGTCACGCGCTCGGGAAGAAAATCGGGAAATGGAACAACTCGCGCTTCCCGCGCCGGGTAATGCCGCAGGGCCGTCACGCCCCCTTCGCGCCGGGAGCCTTTGAAGCCGCTCTGAATTTCCCGAACGACGTTCTCGATGGAGGCCGCATCGCCGGATCGGCCTTGAATTCCACTGGCTTGGGGCATCAGCTTGGTTTCTGACGGGACTTTCATTTGCCTGTCTGAGCTCTGAGCATCATGTGCGTCATTCGCCTTTTATTCGCTCATGCTACCATAGACGTGCATCCACACCCAATAGAAAACTCGCCCGACATGGCCGGTTGCCGGTCATTGACATTGCCCTCTCGAATTCTAATAATATCTGGCGAGATTGCGGGCGGCGAAAAGATATACTTTACTAAGAAGGATTTCTTCCCCAAGGAGCGGAATGGCTACAGTTACTTCGACCTATAAGCCACCCCGGCCATCCAAGGACTCACTGGTCCACGCCTACCGCGTCATGTATCTGGCGCGGAAAATCGATGACAAGGAAATTCAGCTTAAGCGTCAGAACCGCGCTTATTTTCAGATCAACGGCGTTGGGCACGAAGCCATCCAGGTAGCAGCCGCCATGCATTTGAAGCCGGGGACCGACTGGATTTACCCGTATTACCGGGACCGGGCGCTTTGCCTCGAACTCGGTCTGACAGCGCTGGATATGCTTTTAGGGACCGTTGGCGCTCAAGACGATCCGAGCTCGGGCGGGCGGCAGATGCCTTCCCACTGGAGCTCGCGTCTTCTTCACATCGTCTCTTCCTCCAGCGCCACCGGGACCCAAGTGCTCCAGGCGGTCGGCGCGGCGGAAGCGAACCAGTATTACTCCCACGTCCCCGAAGCCACCGAACTGGCACCGAGCTTTCATACCGACGAAATTGCATTCACTTCCCTGGGCGAAGGCGCAACCAGTGAAGGCGAGTTCTGGGAATCCCTCAATTACACCTGCCTGCGCCAGCTTCCCATGCTTTACCTGATAGAAGACAACGGATATGCCATCTCCGTTCCGGTTGACGATCAGACCGCCGGAGGAAGCATTTCCGCGCTGGTCAAGACTTTTCCCGGCCTCCTGATCGCGGAATGCGACGGCACGGATTTCATGGAAAGCTACGAGGCTGCGGGAAGAGCTGTTACCTATGTGCGCGAGCAAAGAAAGCCGGCGCTGATTCACGCTCACGTCATCCGGCCCTATTCGCACTCCATGTCTGACGACGAAAAGATGTATAAGCCGGAGGAGGTCCGGCAGGAGGAAGCCAGGCAGGACCCCATTCAGAAGCTGGCGCATCTTCTCATTCAAGAGGGCCTGGTGACCGAGGGGGAGTTGAAGGCGCTGGAAGCTGACGTGGACCGTGAGATTCGCGAAGCCGCAGACAAGGCGCTCGCCGCAGATCCACCCGATCCGGAAACCCTGATGGACTTCGTTTATTCGCCCACGGTTGATCCGACCTCTGAGAGGTTTGACCATCCTGCAAAATCGCACGGCGAACCCAAAACCATGGTGGATCTTCTGAACGCCTGCATGAGGGACGAGATGTCGCGCGATGCGCGGGTTGTGGTCTTCGGTGAGGATGTTGCCGACTGCAGCCACGAAAGCGACCTCGCCCTGGTGAAAGGCAAAGGAGGCGTCTTCAAGGTCACCCACGGCCTGCAGCGACATTTTGGCGCCGCCCGCTGCTACAACGCCCCCATCGCAGAAGCCAGCATTCTGGGCAGGGCCATGGGCATGGCCACGCGCGGCCTCAAGCCGGTGGTCGAGGTCCAGTTTTTCGACTACATCTGGCCGGCGTTTATGCAGATGCGAAATGAAATTCCGACGCTGCGCTGGCGGTCGAACAACGTGTTTTCGTGCCCAGTCGTGGTGAGGGTCCCGACGGGTGGGTACCTGACCGGCGGCGCCATTTATCACAGCCAGTCGGGCGAATCGATTTTCGCGCACCTGCCGGGCTGGCGGGTTGTGATGCCTTCAAATGCTCTGGATGCCAACGGACTGCTGCGCACGGCCATTCGCTCGGACGACCCGGTGCTGTTTCTCGAGCCCAAACATCTTTACCGGCAGACGTACAATCGCGCGCCTTATCCCGGCCCTGATTACATGATTCCGTTCGGCAAGGCGGAGTTAGTAAGCGGAGGAAGCGACCTGACGATTATAACTTTCGGCGCGCTGGTCAACCGGTCTGTACAGGCCTCGAGGGAGCTTGAAAAGGAAGGCGTCAGCGCCGAGATTCTGGACCTGCGTTCCCTCCAGCCTTATGACTGGGAACTCATCAGTGCGTCCGTCAAAAAGACCAACCGCGCCCTGATTGTTTACGAGGACTGCATCTCCTGGGGGTATGGCGCAGAGATCGCCGCCCGCATCGCGGATGAACTCTTCGAGTTTCTGGACGCGCCTGTGCGCCGCGTGGCAGCTAAAGACGTCTATGTGCCTTACCATCCCGTCCTGGAAGACGCCATGCTGCCCCAGGTTGCTGACGTGGTGAAAGCAGCGAGAGAATTAGCGGCTTTTTGACGGGAAAAGAAGGCCAGTGAATTGCTTCGAGGGGCGATGGGGACTTGACAGGACCCCGGCCCCTCCGGGAATGAATGCCTGGGGCAGCGGATGAACAAAGGCCGCGACGGCCTGCTTCAGCCAACTCCTAATTCGTCAATTTTTTCGAGCGGAGTCCCGCACCGGCGGCATATGACGGCTGCGCAATCACCGCACACCAGCGGATCTTCAACTTCGATTTTGCACAACGGGCAGTAGAATGATCCGGCATCAGCTTCTTCAAGGTTGTCCATCGATCCACCTCGAAAGTTGATTTACTCGGGGGCGTGGCTGCCAACGCTCCTATTGTAATGGATTTAGAATGCCCTGGAGAAATTCCTCTATCTCCACCTGCAGGTCTTGCAGCTTGCCGGTCAGGAAATGGTCGGCCCCTTCGACGAAGCGCAGCCGTTTAGGTTCTTGCAAGGAGGAATAGAGTTGCGCCACCTTTTCCCTGGAGCCAAACTGGTCCTGGGCGCCCTGGACAATCAATTTAGGCTTTCGGACTTCCCGGAGAAAGCTGAAATCCGAAGAGTTTATGGGGAGCCCTATTCCTGCCAGGCTGTTGACCCGCAGGTCCGCTGAACCTACAAACAGCGCAACGACTGACCCGAACGAAAACCCCATCATCAGAACGGGGACCCGTGGAAACCGCCCCGTCAGGTAATCCAGCGCCGCGCGGGCATCCTCTCGCTCTCCGATGCCGCCGGCGTGTTCTCCTTCGCTGTGCCCCACTCCGCGGAAATTGAAACGCAGCGCGGGTACGCCCATATTGATGGCGGCTTTGGCCGCCCTGAAGACAACTTTGTTGTGCATCGATCCGCCATAAAGCGGATGTGGATGGCAAACGATGGCGAGCTGGCGCGGGATCCACTCCGGATTCAACTCGAGCAGCGCCTCAAGATTTCCCGCGGATCCGGGAATAGACAATCGTTGGATCTTCGTGGCGGCCTCCGGGAGATTGCGCATGCGTTATCGCATCCGGGCACTGTCACATTAGGCGCCGGGCGGTTCTTCTGTCAACACCACACTGCCGCCACCGCGCCCAGCCGACTGCCCCTTATCCGCTCGCGCTGCGTGCGGCCACAACGCCGGCTGACGTGCCAGATCGATGGACGAATGGCTGCAAGGACTGCCGTCCGGATGATGCGAGAGGAAAACGCGTAACATTTCGCCGGATGCAGTTGTAAACTACAAGGTGAGTTTTTTCACCTGGGGGAGAAACCATTAAGAAGAAGTCCATCATTTTCCTATCAGCCATCGTTTTGGCCGCCATCGGTGGAGCTTACTATCATTCGGTTCGCCCTTCCCGAGATTACCTGGAGCTGGAATACGTCACTTCCCCATCGCTTGATGTGCTGGACACCCCTGCCCCAGTCCACACGGTCGCTGAGGTCCTGAAGTACGGCGACCGGCTTGAAGTGCTGCAAAAAGGAGACACCTGGGCCAAGGTCCGAACAGGCAACGGCAACGAAGGCTGGGTGGTCACCAGAGAACTGGTTCCGGCAACTGTTTACGAAGACGGCCAGAAACTCCTCCAGGAGCTTAAGGGCCGCCAGGTGCAGGCGGCTGGGCACACCGTTCTGGCGGCAAACGTTCACCTCGAGCCCCGTCGAGGCGCTCCGGACCTCGGGATGTTGACGCAAGGCCAGAATCTTGAAATCTACGACCGTCGCGTAGTGGCCAACAGACCGGCCGGGAGTGAAACAAATGAGACGGCGTCACCCGCCGCGGCGGGCGACGCATGGTATCTGGTGCAGGCCGATTCAAGGGCCGGGTGGGTACTGGGCCGCCTGGTCACGCTGGATATCCCCCAGGGAATCTCGCAGTACGCTGCCAGTTTCAATCTGGTCGCCTGGTTCGTGCTGAACACCGTTCAGGATGGGGACACAAGCGTCCCCCAGTACCTGGCGGCTGACCGCGAGGGATCGGTTGAATTCGATTTCACCCACATCCGCGTCTTCACGTGGTCTCGCAGGTATCACCATTACGTCACATCGTTTGTCAAGAGCGGTCTCAACGGCAATTTCCCAATTCGGGTAGAGCACGTCGGCAACGTTCCCTATTTTCGTCTGCGACTGATGGATTCCAAAGGAAACAAGTTTCAAAGCGTCTACGGCTTGTTTGAGACCATCGTGCGCCCGGTGGGTACGTTGGACGGCTGGGAGAGCACTGCGATACCCGTGCGGCAGGGCCGTCGCTGAGGCCCCGGCAGCCGGACGCCTTTTGAGAGGAAAGGCTTTGGAACCACAAATTCAAATCCACGCTCGACCCCAGAATGCTCCGATTGGTTATCGTCTGATGCGGGCAGCGTTCCGGCTGGGACTCCGGCTATTTTTCCCCCGGCTTCGAGTGCTCGGCCTGGAAAGGATTGAGCGGCGCGGCCCCGTCATCCTGCTGATTACTCATCCGCGGACCCTGGCTGTTGGTTTGCTTCTCATCTGCGCTCTCGATCGCCGGGTCCATGGCCTGGTTCCATCCAGCGAGCTTCGTGGTTTCTTTGGCAAACTGGCAGCGCGAGCGCTGGAAATCCAGGCGTTCGATTGCACACGGGAAGAACAGAATTCCTGGCTGAATTCCTGTCTGAGCGTTCTGGCAAATCATGGGACCATTGCATTGTTCGCCGCGCGGTACGCGCGAAATGGGGGCGAGCGCCTGGCCGTGGTCGATTTCTCCGTCCGGCTGGCCGTGGAAGCTGGCTTGCAAAGTAAGAGCCAGGTCCAACCCGGAATCTATCCCGTGCACTGGTTTCTCGGCACAGGAGGCCGTGCACCCGAAGCTCTCATGAGTATCGACACCCCTCTTCGGGCGCAGGATTTTCTGCCCAAGGTTGGTGAAGATATGGCGGCCGCCTCCGAAAACCTGGCGGAGGCGGTCCAGGGCGCGATCGCGGCAAACATCTTCGGCCTTGCGGATGCAGACCTGGAACACTTTAGCCGGGAACTGGAGGACTTGTCGCGCGAATACCTGAAGCAGCAATGGTCGTCCCGGCCGGAGTGGAAACAGCAGCCGGAAGAGCTGGAACTCAGCGGCTCTGCCAGAAAGTGGATTGCTGAGCAGAACCGGACCGACCCGGCGCGGCTGGTTGACTTGCGTGAATCTTTGGGCGCTTACCGTGAAGCGCACAGACAACGCTCATTGGGAGAATTGGTCGTTCAGGCTTCAGGTCCGTGGCAATCATCCCAGCGCAGGGTGGCGGCGGCATGGGTCGAGACTGTCCTCGGATTCCCAGTCGCGCTATACGGCCTCGCCAACCATCTTCTGGCGCTCTTGATTCTGGCGGTGAGCGGTCTGTTCAGGAACTCCCCGCAGAAGGACCCCAAGGTCGAATGGCTGCAGCGGATCTTCGCGGTCTTAAGTTCCTATACGCTTCAGATCTTTGTGGTCAACTTCTGGTGGGGAAGGGCAGTCGCGGGCTGTTACGCTCTGACCCTGCCCGTTTCAGGCGCTTATCTGTGGCGCTATCGATGGCTCATCCGCCACAGGGCCCGTGTGCTGGTCCGCAAAGCGCTCCGCTCCGTACGATTGTCACGCGTCGCGCGCGCGAGGGAGAGCGTTCTGCGCAAAATCGGTCATGAGATCGAGGGTTCGACTCAACCCTCCACCATTCCGAACGTGCGATCACCAGGCGTTGCAGACTGACGGCCTGCAGATGGATGAGGTCCCCCGGCACAGCGACGGAATAGAGTGGGCGGCTGGCCCTCAGGGTATATTTCGCCTGGAGGAATTGACCTATACTCAACTCGAGGCGATGGACCGCACCCGGGTGGCCGTCCTCTTTAACGTCAGCCCTCTGGAAGAACACGGCCCGCACCTTCCAGTCGGGACCGATCTTATAACTTCGGGCGTGATCTGCGCAAAGCTGGCGGAGCGAATCCGCGAGGCCAAGCCCGGCTGGACGGTCCTGATCGGCCCGAGTATTCCCGTCGGCGCCTCTGCATTTGACCGCGCTGGAACACTGCTGGCGCGGGCGCGCACGGTGCGTAACGTGACCAGGGACTACGGCGCGAGTCTGGCCCGCCACGGTTTCCGTTACATTCTGGTCCTGAACGGGCACGGAGGATTGCGCCACCTCGTGGCCCTTGAAGAAGCTGCGGCTGTTGTGTCCAGGCGCTACAGGGTGCGCATGATCTCGGTCAGTGGGCCTGTGCTGTGGCAGTTCATGCGTGGCCGGTACGCGCACCGTCTGGAAGACTCTCTGGGTCGCCCGTTCACGGCAGTTGAGAGAGAAGCGCTCGATGGCGATACGCACGCTGGAATGTGGGAAACATCGCTCGTCCTGCTGAACCGTCCGGAATTGGTGAGATCCACGTACCGCGGCTTGCCAGCACAAAAGTTCGAGCTGGTCGATGCCATCCGCAGAAACTACCCTTTGCAACGGGGAAACCGGCTGGGCTATATTGGAACGCCTTCAGCCGCCTGCGCAGCATTGGGTGAGGCCGCACAGCGGCTGTTTCTCGAAGCCGCGTGGGAACTGGTCGAGCCGGTGTTGGACAGCCACAACAGGAAATGGCGGCAGACCTCTTTCTTATACAAGGTCCCATTTTTGCGCACGGCTTTTCCCCGCCTCGCCGCGACCGCGGCTGTCGCGCTGGCGGTCTGGGCGCTCTTGCGGTGGCTTCACTGAAATCTGTGGAGACATAATGGCACTTTTTCTCTTAGAAAACGATGTTCAGGAACTCTTTCCAATGAAGCAGGCGCTTGAGTGCGTCGAAGCCAGCTTTGTCGCTCAGCAGAGCGGTAATGCTGTCAACCAATCGCGTCAACGTCTTTTCCAGCCGGGGTTCTCACTCCACTACATGGCAGCGGCCCTGGCGGACGGTCATCTCGCCGGCATGAAGATTTACACCATCACGTCCGGAGCAGCGCGCTTTCTGGTCCTGCTCTTCGACGTCAAGACGGGGGAACTGCTCGCCGTCATCGAGGCGGACCATCTGGGCCGCATTCGAACCGGAGCAGCAAGCGGCGTCGCAACCAAATATCTCGCCCGCCACGACGCTTCCACGGTGGGCCTGATCGGAACCGGGCGGCAGGCGCGGACGCAACTCGAGGCGGTCGCCGGTGTTCGTAAAATCCGGGCGGCCCGGGTTTTCGCTAGGAGCGAAGCGCATCGCGTGGAATTCTGCAGAGAGATGACGGACTATCTGAAATTCTCGGTCGAGCCGGCCGCGAGCACCGAGGAAGCCGTGCGCTTTGGTGACATCATCATCGCTGCAACCACCTCGAAGGAGCCCGTCATCAAGGGTGAATGGCTTCGCCCGGGAACCCACGTCAACGCCATTGGCGTCAACATGATCAACCGCCGGGAGTTGGATGACGCGGTGCTGCGCCGGGCCGAAATCATTTCAGTTGACTCCGCCGAGCAGGCTCGTGGAGAAGCGGGCGACCTGGTCCAGGGACTCGCGGCCGCCGGTAAAAGTTGGGACGACGTGCTGGAGTTGAAAGACATCGTGGCGGGAACCAAGCCCGGGCGTGGATCCAGCGAGCAAATCACGGTCTTCAAATCGTGCGGAATTGCGATATGGGACGTTATGGCCGCCGGATTTATCTATCGCACAGCCCTTGAAAAACAGAAAGGGAAACCCTTCGCCATCTGGGAGGACCTACCGCGGTAGTGAAGCTCCATCCTCACTTTGGCGGACCCTTTGACCCGGATTCAATAGTGATCGTCTTTGCAACCACGTCGCCCGCCTCAGTCAGAGTACCCTTGGCCAGAATCTTTGTCCCGACCCGAAGCTCTGCCGGTCTGGCAGGGCTGCCATCCTCATGCTCAATCTTCGTTGCCGAATCGTACTTGACCGTGAACAGCATGTTCTGGCCGCCATCTACAGTAAGTTTTCCAGGCGATTGTTCTGTGATCGCTCCGCTGACTGAGAATGAGATGTCCTGCGGGGGTTGGTCCTCACCCTGAAACGACAAAGAGCAGATCGGGATTGTCAGAAAGCCAAGCACCAGGAGGAATGCCGCCACCAAAAGGCGGAGGCGAGTCGGGTTTGCGGCTTTGGAAGTTCCGTCCACGAAGCAGATTTTAATGCGGATTCGGTTGAGATACCAGTCGTCAGCGATGATGACCGGTGCCGCTGCGCTGAGCGCCGGAGCAGGGGCCTCCAGATCAATCGGGAAAGGTGATACCGAAAAGGTTTGTACGCTTCACATACTGGATTCCCACCTCGCCCGCGTTGCCTGACCTGCCGCCGGTCCACACCACACGGAACAGCGCATCCTCATCCCCAGCCTTTGGTTTGACCGTGATCTCCATGCCTGGGGTCAAAGCATAGCTGCATTTGAGGCGCGCACCGAACTTGCTGACCGTCACGACATAAGTCTCTTCGGTGAAGGATTCTCCGGTCGGCAACGTTCCCGTGACAACCACTGGAATGCGCACCTGTATCCGGGTGCTGCGCCGCATCGAAGCTTTGGTGCTGATGGCCATATTCACCACACTCGCTTACAACGCACTTCCTCCGGCCACAAACGCCACCCCGCGACGAAATCAGGCCCTGGCTCGTCCCGACGCAGAATACGCAGTGACATATTTCTACGTTAATCGTCAATTTCGATGAAAGGCTTGAATCGGCTGGGGCGCCGCGCGGAGATGCTTGCTACAACCAGTATTTCCGGCGGACGTAGAGGAAGATAATGATCGTTGAGGCCAGCGTCTGCAACGCAACCCCGACGGCATTCTTGTCTTTGAAGCTGGCCGGGCGCCGTCCGAAATCACTGAATGACCCTGAACGTCGCCCCAATTGTGGAGCCTGGAGTTATGGAAGAGCTGGTGGGGTTACAGAGCATCGGCGAGAACCCGCCCGTTCCCCACGAGGCTGTTACCAGCAGTCCGTACCAGGTTTGAGGGTGCATTTGTATTGTCGCCAGAGCAGGGGCGCCCGCAGCGCTTACGAACGACAGGGTCGAGCAACTGTTGGCGGGAACGGCACTGGTTGGAATGGTGAAACCGCCGGTCAATGGCAACGTAAAAGCGCCAGCATCAAGCCGGACAACCGGACCACTGTTAGTGCTTGACCCCGACCAGCTAATGTTGTGCCAGTAATGAGTGCCGGTGCCAGCCCCATTCCCGATGGGTATGTCTACGCAATTAGGTTCTTTCCCGCAATAGAAGTGAACGCTGTCCAGTGCCCACAAGCCCGTTGGCGAACCAGCCGTGCCATCGTAATACCAATTTGATGACGTGTTGATGAGGTCGTGAATTTCAAAGTCCACGTCAACAACACTGCTATTTGCGTCGTTGAACTCAACTGCGTGAAGTGTTGGCGTGGGCGCGGCCCCATGCGTGCCGAGAATGTAGCTATCGAGCAGCCCGCTATCCACATACATGAACCCCGGATAGCCTTCCTGGCGCCAGGGTGAAATCGTAAGAGTCTTGCAATTATGCTCATAAATAGCGTAGTTGTAGAGGCCCGCCGGATAAGGGTTCGCTTGACTTCCGTTGTAGCTATGACCCGAAATCCTCATATCCTCAGCGTTGTAGAGGTAAATGGCCGGGCCAAGGCCCGAAGTGTAAAGCTCCACGTTGGTAAATGAATCGCCGGTCTCGGAGTAGGTGCCGGTACCAAAGGTGACATAGGTGCTGGAAACGCTGAAATTGTTGGTGCTCGTCACCACAATCGGGTAATCGGCTGCGATGGACGTATCGCTGACAAAGGATATCTCCTCACCGAAAAAGTATAAGCCGAAGGAGTACGTTATACCGCTGAAGTGAAGCGGCATCATGAAGCTGCAATTAACGATGTGTGTATCCTGCCCAGCCTGACCGCTGGTATTCCGTCCAGCGAGAATGCCAATCAAACTTGGGTTGCTCAGACCAGCCTTCTGCGCGGTCACTTCAAGGTTGAAGAAAGTGCGATTGAACCCCATCGTGATGTCGAACACCGCGCCGCCGGTATTCCCGCAGATCAAAGCATTGGCGCTTCCGGAAGTCGAGTACCCAGGGCCGCCTGCTCCCTCAAACACGATCTTGTGGCCATCGCCAGTCGCGTTGATGGCTGTGTCAACCAGGTAGCAAGCGCTGGTTCCAGGAAAGTAGACGGCGCCCCCTCCCGCGGCCACTGCGGCTGCATAGGCAGCCTGTATGGCGGCGCTGTCGTCCGTCGTTCCATCGCCTTTGGCGCCGTATGCCTTCACGTTAAAGACCTGCCCGCCTTTGTCCTGAAGATTGGTGATAACCGACGCTCCCGTTCCGCTGGGAGTGAGCGAAATGTTCTGATTCGTTCCCAGCGACGAGCAGTGAAGGTCCCCTGCGAGACCGGTCACGCAGGGCTGCGGCTGGAACCATGTGCGGGCATCGGTAATCGAGCTGATCGATGTCGCCCCGGTCGTAACTTTGGCGATGGGAACCTGTCCTGCCGCAAAGCCGGACGTGGCGGCCGCGGGAGAGCAGTTATTCGCAGGATCCAGGTAAACGTAATTCGTCGCGCTGGCAGCCAGGGCCAATGATCCGCCGGGATAGCTGACCGGCGCGGGTGGATTGCCGCAATAAGCCGTGCCCGCACTCAGTTGCAGCGTCAATCCACTGCCTGCGGTTGGCCAGTAACCGGGCGCCATGCCATTCACGTACTTGGCGTTGGCGGAGTAAAGCGGCGTCCCCGCAGGCGCCTGGGGCTGCTGGGCAAAAGCAGGAGCCAGAAGCCAGAAGCAACCAGCCAGTAGAAAGGCGATGCGGATCGCCACAGCTCTTGCCTCTTGCTCCTTGCTCCCTGCTCCCTGCTTCCGATTTCCGATTTTCATTTGTTTCACCATATCTGCACCTTTGCGGTCACCGTCGGGTCTGAGGCAACCAGATAGAGATTCGTATTGTCATACAGCGTCGCAGACTGGAACCAAATGGCTCCGCTCGATGTCATTTGAACCAAGGCCCCCACGGGCACGCGGCCCAGCAGGTGCGGCACGGTAAAATTTCCTACCGCGCCGGGAGCTACCGTCAGTTGTCCCCACAGCTTCGTGGCCGGCGTCACCGAAATCACGGCAGTCGAGTTGGTCACCACAATACCGATAAACGCATCTCCGGGCGTGCTGGCGGAGCCGGTAAGGTTGTAGTAGGACCCGCCTGTGGAATTATAGAAAAGGTAGCTGGTCGAGCTTGCCGGAGCGGCCGCGAGCGCCGGCGCCGAGGCCGGTGCATAACGTAATCCCTGGGCGTAAAGCGCACCCGCCGCGAGGCCTGGCGTCAGCGTTGCAGAAGTCGAAAGCGCAAACCCGCTGACCACCCCGGAGATGCCCCGGTCTGACACCCAGGCCGTCACCGTAGGAGCAGCCTGGACGGCCGTCTGCACATCATTGGCGTCCTGCAACAGGCTGTCAATGATCTGCCAGTTGGTATCGAGGTCGGTTTCGTAGTTGGCCCCGTGCTGGGGCTCGATGATTCCCTTGCGGGGTAGGACTGTTCGGACAACTGCCATTTTGATTTCCTCATTGGCTGATTTTTTAATTGAAAGATTTAGAAGACTGATTCATTAACTCAATCAGTCAATCGATCAATCCTTCAATCGGTCATTCGCTCAATCTCATCGCGATCGTTCGCACCTTTACAAACCCGCCCGTCGTTGGCGTCTCGGTTCCGCCGTCCCAGTAGTGGACGTCGCAGTGGACCAGGCCGGGATTCGCTTCGTTCTTCTCTTCCACCCAGAAATCCATCAGGAACAGGCTGCCCGGCCCGTCATTCACGCTGGCGCGCGCGGGCTTGAGCAGTGCTCCGTTGGTGGCGGAGCCGCTTGCCGGGGATCTCGAGCACCACGCGGCGACCTCGTATTCCAGTTCTTGCCGGGCGTAAACGTACCCATCCACCGGACTCACCGGAATCGTCACCGTCTCGCCGTTCTTGTACCAGCCGTAAAAAACTTCAGGCCGTACGGCCGCAAACTTGGCGTTGTTGTTGATCTTGGTGAGATCATAGTCGGTCAGCGGCTGGTCCGCCTGGAGCACCAAGTCCGGAAGGTCCACAAATCCCGGAGTTGTTGTGAACGTCAATTGTGCCATTGCCTCTTCTCCTTATTGGCGACTTATTGAGGATTGCAAAATATAGTGGCGTTTTCGCGTAGCGCCAGTCCCGCCAAGCGGGACCGGACTCGATAAATGCTGCCGAGACGGCGGCGCTACAAAAACAACGTGCCACTAGATTATGCAACCTTCGGTAGGGCATCTGATTTTTCAATCACCCAATTTCTCAATCGCTCAATCATTCAATCTAGAAGACCGTTTTGCCCGGCGTGCCATCCGAATAGGCCCCGTTACTTTCCTGCGAAAGAAACATGTAACGCGCGCGCTCGGCGCTTGAAGCCGCGCTCCATGCGGGCGTGCCCTGCGGAGCAATCCGCGAGAGCACCTTGGCTCCCATCCAGCCGGTGTCCAGCAACTGATAGGCCATGTTTCCCTGGGTGTAGTTCGGTTGTTTATCCACTATTTCCACGATGCGGTTGTAGATTCCTCGCGTCCCGGCTTCAAGATTGGGCAGCAGGGGATGGGAAAAGTAGACAAAGTCACCAGCTTCGATCGTCAGGTTCATAAACTGGCTGGTCACGCTGAGGGCGGGCGCTCCGCCACGTGGCGAGCCCGATACAGGGTCGATCCCGCCGTAGCGCTGGAAAATCCGATTGGCCGTGATGCTCGCCAGCGCAGCGCCGCCGCGTTCGAGTCTCATCCCCTTCGACTCGATGATGTCTTCCCCTGCCAGACCGAACTGCTGCAACGAAGGAGACGAGAGAAACAGCAGCTCGGTCTGGAAATCGTTCCCGTCGTAGTCCATTCGGAACGTCACCTGGTTGATAAGGGGTTCCGGCTTGACGCCCGGGAGCGCCGTGATGTTCCGCTCGTCGAGCGAGGCCAGACCCGCAAAAGAATACGGCGGAACGAAAAACCGTGGAGACATGCGCCCGTCTGCCAGAATCACTGCGTAGCCGCCGAGCGGATGAAAAATCTCGAATTCCAGAAACTGTTTCGCTTCCACGGGCTGTTTGAATTCAAAATCAAAAAGGTACCCTGCAAAAATTCCGTTGCGGTAAAAGAGCGCCTGGTCCACATCGAGATAGGGGTTGGGGCTGATCAGCGTGGGATTCATGGTGTTCGCGGGATCCCACTTCGCGGGATCGTAAAGCTTCCACGTCGAAGGTTCCAGCAGGGACGATTGCCCAAGCCCCAGCTCGTTCTGGACCACCATCAGCAACACGTCCATCGGATTGGCCACGAGCGTCCGCGGATGCTGGTTCGAGACGGCGTTCCCATCATCGCCCACAGTAAAGATTTGCGACTTCGCGTAGCGATTCAGGTCCTGGCAATCGAGCCGATAGCCGCCGCCGGCAGGAAGCACTTCGACCCCTTCGATTTCCTGGGTGGCGACGGTTACGAAATCCGAGGAATTCATGCCCGGGTAACCTACGCTCAGAGTCAGCCGGCGGCCTACGAGTTTGCCGCCGCTCGCCAGCGCAGTCAGGAAACCGGAGTCATCGATGGCGTCAATTTCAAGGGCGCCAATCGAGCTCTGTCCCTGCAACTGCTGGATGCTTTGGTGGACTCCCTGCGGCACCTTCAGGCAGGGATGCCGGCCGAGATCGGCGGAAGACGTGGCCAGCAGAATGTCATTGCGCAGCGCCGTCAGCCAGAACCAGGCGGTGGACGAAATTGTCTTGCGAACGGCGATTTCCCAGGGCAGCGCCCTCGCCGCCAGGGAACCAGCCAGCAACCCGTCTGAACTGGTGGTGCTTGCAACGATTTTTATGCTATCCACCAGCCGCCCGATCAATGAAGGCAGACCGCCCGTGTAGTTTGTGCTGAAGTAAGTTTCAAGGTCGGCGTTATCGCTCAGGCGCATCAGGCCGGCCAGGACCGCCAGCGTTCCCTCCATTGAGACGGACGCCGGCGAGCCTGAGTAACCGCCCGTCGAGTCCGCGAAAGGCTTGAACCCGTCAAAAGGCGTCAGTTGCTGGTAAGCCTGGTTGTAGGAATTCGCGACGGCGCTGGTTACGATCTGCTGGTTGGCGAGAAAGAAAGTCTCATAAGCAAATTTCAGACACTCGACGGCCTTGGAGTCATCGCCGATTTCGTGGCAGAACATCGCCGCCCATGAACTCGCCGAGTCCAGCGCCAAGGAGGTGTCCAGGCCTGCGATGGAAGCTCCGCGGGCAAAATGTCCCTTCACGTTTCCCGATGCCGGAATCCACAACGGGCCCAGAATCGCGCTCCTGATTTCCGATGCCTTCGTAGACGCGTTGCTCGCTGCGGCGCTGAGCAGGGCCGATTCGTCCGCTGTCACCAATCCCTGCGCCAGCAAGGTCTGTGCCGCCGCCGGCATCACCCGCGCCGCCTTGTCAAAGGCAAACCAGCAGATGAAATTGTCGTCGGTGTACACACTTGAAATCTGCCCCGGCACGTACTGGTAGCCGGGGTCCTGGTAAATTCCCCACCCGCCCGCGATCAGGTTCTGGCGCGCGTCGGCAGCGGTGGATTGCAGGAAGAAGAGGAGGTTGAGCATGCTTTCCAGGCCCGTCGCGGCGCGCTCGTAATCTCCCGTCCGCTCCATGTAGGTGCCATAAGCGTAGGCCACCCAGGCCATGGCTCCGCTGCGGATGATCGTCTGGTCGGCCTGGCCGTTGTATACGTCATAGGAAACCATGAGTGATCCCGCAGGCTTTGGAGCGCCCGCCGAGAGGTCATCCAGGCTCAGATAGCCGGCGGAGTCAAGTTCAACCGTGAACGACGTGATCGACGTCACGGTCTCGCCGCTTAGATACTGGCCGATCCGGGCGTTCAGGTCGGCTAGGTACGTTTGCCAGGCGTTGAGCTGGAGCTGCGCCACCGCCGTCACTGATTTCGCCGCCGCATCGTATCCGGCGGCCCCCGACGAAACCAGGCAGAATGACGTCACCTGCCCGCTGGAACTGGTGAGGCCCACGGTGAACTTGAAATCAACATTGGTCTTGAACCGCCACTCGACGAGTGAATCGATAGCGTCGGGCAGACCGATTCCCGTAAAGCTCCAGCTCGCGGGAGCAGCGGCGGCTGTGAAATAGATGATCTTCGAGCCGCCAGACGCTGCCGGAGGTTCGGCAGTGTCCAGAGCGTTGACCACCGACCCCGCCCCCGATTGAAGCGACCACCGCGAGGTTGTTCCATCCTGAGCGTCTTCGAGAACGATGGTCGGCAGATAGCCGGGACTTTCGAGGAGCGCGTTGAGCTGGGTGATGATGCGTGCGGCGGCGTCCCACAGGCCTCCCACCGAAAAACTGATGATGGCCAGCGCTGCACTGTAAATCCAGCAGCGGTTCTGAACGGCCGGCAGATTCGAGCTGGTCAGTTGCGACGCCGTGAAGAAGTCCGGATCGCCTGGCGGCACTTCAACCTCGCGCGGCAGGTCCGGATAGGCCGCCAGGTGTTGTAACGTCGAATAAAGGTCGACGGGACCCAGCGACGGATCGTGATGGAACACATGGGCCACCAGCGTACCGGTACCCATGGTCAGGCTTGTCCCGAAACGCGCGTGGGTCGAGTCCTGAACGATGATGGGAATGTTGTCTTCCACCACAGATTCGAGGTCCGTCCTGACGGTAACGCGGACGAAATAGTCCCGCAGCTTCTTACCGACGCCCATGTTGGTGTGCGCAATCCAGCCCGTAACCGAAGCCGTGGACGAGCCGGAGGCCGGCTGCGCCGTGCCGGCGTCCATCAGGAAGGCAATCGCCGTTCCCGGCTGCGCCGACGGTACGGTCCACGTGCCGTCCGGTGCTATCGTTGCCGAGCCCTGATAATGGAAGCTGTCGGTGAATGAGTAGACGTCCACCCGGTAAGCGGATGGAGGCTGGCTCAGATTCAGCGCCCGGCCGCTGACATCACCTGCCGTGCTAAGCGTAAAAAGATTGATGAGCAGGCTGCCCGAGAGGAGTGGAGTGGGGGAATAGTTGACCGGAAAACCATCGGGGCCAGGCTGGTCATCCGGGCTGAGGCCGGCAATGGGATCGAGAACGATGTTCGGCACGGAATCCTGCGCAAGGCCCGAAAAAGAGTCTCTGATTGCGATGACGGCGCCTTCGACAAACGGAGCGCTGGTCCCGGTCGTCAGCGCCGCGCCCGCGAACGGCGAGACGTTGGCGTTAATCTGGCTCTGGATCCAGGCAAGCTCCTGGCTCAACGCCGCTGCGAGGTCCCCGGAATAGTAATCGCTGACTTCCGCCATCTGTAACTCCTCACATTCATCGACAGAGCAGATTTATGAATCCCAGCTTTCAATCGCCAAATCAGTCAATCGCTCAATCATCAAATTCAGTATCCGTAACCGGTGGTCCCGTACGGGTTCATGCCGTAGCCGGTGTGCCCCACGCTCATGTCTTCCGGCCGGAAGGTCGTCAATGGGTCCATGATGCCTTCAATCTGCACCACGTAAAGCGGCTGCTTGGCAAGCGCCGCGTTGTTCAAGTCAAAGCTCGGGTTCGTCATCACCGGCATTTCGTTATACTCCTCTTAAGAAAACAGCCGCTGAAGTCATTCATATGTTAACCACTGCATCATTGAGTCAATCACTCAATCAGTCAATCGCTAATTCGTTAAACACCTACAACACCTGCTGACGGAACTTCACCTTCACGCTGTAGATTCCCGGCGCCACGTACGCCACCGTCCCATCGGATCTTCCAGAAGGCAGTTGATAAACGCAGGCTGCGTAGCGTCGGGATAATACGCGAAGGGCCCGCCCGTGAGCGCAAAATCCAGAAACGCTGACCAGCCTGCCAGGTCGTTCCCGGCCTGGATATAATCGACGTTGATTTCAAGGAAGGTGTCGATACGTTCCAGCACGGATTCGCGGACTCCGGCCGTTGAAATATTGTCATGCCGCACGGCGCTCTTTGAATAGCCCGGCTGCTGCCGCGGCGCCGAACTGAAATTCAGAACCTGTTCCCCGCCGCCTGCGGGCGTGTAAACAATCTTGGGATTTGCCATATCAAACCAGAATTCAGAAGCCAGGAGACAGAAGAAAGACGGCCTTCATTCTGGCTTCTGGCTTCTGTCTTCTGACTTCTTGCTCCTTTCTATGCGCGTTTCGCCGGCTGCCGGACCACCGTATAGGCAACCAGGTTCACATCGCGTTCCACCACCGCCTTCGAGATGTGCCGCACCAGTTCGTCCACTCCTGCCTGGCCTCCGTACACCGGTCCCTGGAAAATCACCTGCACTGTTGGCTGCTTCTGGGCGGAACTCTGCGCGCCGGCTGTCGCTTGCGCTGTAGATGATTGGCTGCGCGTCGATGAGCCGCTCGTTGAAGTTTTCTGCCCCGCGCCGCTGCTCGATGCTGCTCCGCTGAGCGCCTTGGCGGCCAGCCCCGCGGCCCCTCCCACCGCGCCGAACACTGCTGCCGCTTCAAACGCCTGGCCTGCGCCCGCAAAGTCTCCCACCGCCAGCATGTAGAAGCCGAGCGCCGTTGAGTAGATCGCCCGCACCACCGCCTCTTTGGCGATTGCGCTGATGGAAGTGAGCGCCGCCTTCTCAAACGCCTGGCCAATGCTTTTTTGCCAGACGCTGGCGTTGCCGGTGTTCCGCACCAGCGCCGAATCAAATGACTTGAAGCTTCCCAGTAAACTGGTTTGAAGCGCGTTCGAGGCGCTCAGGGCGCTCGAAAACGTGCTGCCGACGCCGCTTCCCCACTGTCCAACGGCCAGCCCGCTCTGTTTCAGTGACGCATTGAGGGTGTTCAGGCTTAACCCGAAGTTGCTGGTCAGCCCCTGCATTGATTTCTGTACGCTGCCGAAACTCGAGGTCCCGCTGCTTGACCACTGCGTGAGGTCGCTGCTCATGCCGCCGAGGTTCCCGCTGAAGCTCGAGCGGAAAGACTGGATGCTCGTCTCAGCCTGCGAAGGATCGGCGGCAATGCGAATCAAAAGTTCTGCTGCGTTGTTTGTAGCCATGGTTCCTCTCAGCTTCCTACCACCGCACGCTTTTCGCCCGCTGGCTGGCGCCTGCTTCGTCAAGGCCCTCGGTCAGCGCGTTGGCGGCCGCGCGTTCGGCGCCCAGCAGTTTGGCCGCTGCCGCCAGATCGAAATCGAGCGCCAGCACAGGATCGTTCAATCCCACCAGGCAGCTTGGGCGGCAGCCGAACCTTTCCGCCGCCATCGCCAGCAGCACAAAGTTTTCACTTCTGACGAAACCTCTCCAGCGAAGCGCTGGAGGGTCCCTCCTTTGCGGAATGGGCGACGCTGTTCCCCGCCTCGTCTGCCGGGCCGTTCGCGTTGCCATCGAGCGCGCGACAGGCCCACTCAAAGATAAATGCGCGGTCGCGGATGGGAATATCGTCAAGCGCGATCTCGTCCGGCCCGTCGCCGATGGGCGGGTCCACCACGCTGGCTTCCACCAGCCGCGCGGCGAAGGCGGCCAGGTCAAGGATTTCCTCCCGCGTCAGTTCGCGGTCGCCCCCGCCCTGCGGCGACTCCGCATCATCGAGCGCCACGGCCAACAGTCCCTGCGGGATGCGCCCGCTCATCACCCACTCCAGCGGCTCGGGCCGGGCGGCCAGGATCGTGGCGCCGCTTGGTAAGGTCAGTTGCTCCGCGCGGGATTCGCGGTCCTCCTTCGCCGCCCGCCGCCAGGTTTCCGTTGCAGCGATCCCATTGCCTTTCCGCATGCAACCTCCAATCATTGGCCGATTGGCTGATTTTCTGATTGGCTCATTGCCGGATTTCTTCAATGAATCAATCCGTCAATCCCTCAATCCTTAAATCTGCCTGTAGATTTTCCCCACCTGGTCGCCGACGGAGCGCGTGGGATCGACCAGGCCCTCGAACTTGATCTTGTAGGTGGTCTCTTTGGCGCGCTGGAACGGCAACTGCACGGCCTCCGCCTGGTAAGCCTGGTAGAGTTGCGTCACCACGAATTTTCCCGCCGCATCCCGCCGCGCGGAGATCACCGCCACTGAGGTTTTGGGAATCGCCATCAATCCGCCGAATGAGATCTCCTCGTAGCTTTGCGAGCCCGCCGGCAGCGAGCTGTCGGTTCCGGTCGAGAAGCTGCCGTGGACAATGTAATTCTTCAGCTTCGCCAGGTCTGATTCCTTCAGCGTCACCTCGATCGAGGCGGCTTCGCCCGTCATCACCACGTCCACAGGTCCAGTCACCTGGTCCGCAGTGATCTCCGTCAGCTTCGGAGTCAGCACCATGGTGGCGGCCCCGTCCGTTGCGCCCGCAAACAGCGGTGTTCCGGCCGTGGGATTTCCGCCGGCATCGATAACCAGCCGATTGCCCGTGGTCGGCACCGAAACGCCCAGCCACAGCCTCCCCGGCCCCTGGTGAATTTTTGTTGCATCAACATTTGCCATGATTTCCTCCCGTTCATTTGTGATTCGGCAATTGAGTGATCGGGTGATTTTTAATTAGCAAGTTTCGATCGCTTAATCCCGCAAGGCGGGATCACTCAATCACTAAATAGCCGATCCGCAGATTACGCAGATTCCACAGACTGCGAGCAGCGCCACGGCAGCCAGGCGCCCGAAACGCATCACGCTTGTCTCCTCACCCTTACGACGTCTGCGCCAGCCGTGATTTGGTAATTCGTAGTTGCTTTCATCCTTCATCCTTCACGCTTGCTACTTAAGCGGCTTCCAGCCTCAATGCACTCTCCAAGCGCCATTCTCGCCGAGGACGGTTGTGCCGGTCCCACCTGCCACGGCTACGCTGTCGAATGTCGCTGCATCAGTTCCCACGTTCTTGCAGTCCGAGCAATAAACCTGAAGGCCGTTAACCTCCGTCGGGAGAGTGGCGAAAGTATAGGATGCAAATTTGATGGGCGCGTTCAGGGGGCCTCCATTCGTCACGTACAGGAGATATGGAGACAGATTGGAAACGGTAAGCGCCACGCTATCAGTTGCTATCAAAAATCCGGTGCCGGTTACGGCGCCGTTGTCCGCAGCTATGTCGGTGGTGTTCTGCTCAAACATCACGTTGCCGAAAATCTGATTTCCGGCTACGATGTCCAGCCCTATCGTCGAGTGCTGAATCGTCACATCATCCAGCCACATGGTATAAAAACGGGAATTGACTTTGATGCCGTATCTGTTTTCATCAAAGAGACAGTGTGAAACGATGGCGTGGTCAGCCCCTAGGACGCCGTAGTAATAGCCCATAATCGATGAGTCAAACACCCCCGAAAAGCCGGCATTCGCTTGCTGCGGAAGGTAGATTCCATAATTGGCGGTGCTGCCGTAGACGGGCACGTTATTGGTTGCCTTCGGCCCGTAATTTGGACTTACCACCGAGCCGTACACATCCGCATTGTAGGCAAGCTGAAGATGCAGAGCGGAATAGTTCTGGGTGGGCGGTGTGACGATGGCCATGTTTCGGACCACCACGTACACATCGCTCATGGGATACGATGGGGCGAAACTCGCGGCCCCAATAAATCCCGTCACGGCGGCGGACATGCCATACAGCACAGCGCCAGATGTATTGACTCCAGTCGTGATGCTGGCAACTGCCATCGAATTAGGTCCCTCGAACTGGTAGGTAATCCACGGGCCGGTAGGACGGGGGTTGGATGGAATATCTAATATGAAACCGTTCGCGTCTGAGGCATTGTTGATAATATAAATGCCCTGGGGGAAGAACATCGTGCCGCCGCCCGACGCGCTGAGCGTGGTGATCAGGCTTTGGATTTCCGGCCCGTCATCGGTGCCATAAACCACGTTGGCCGTCGAGGTCGTGGCGCCTGCATTGGCAGCTAGCGTCAGGTGGGTCGCATCCGTCACGGCGGAGATGGTTGTCAGAAGCCTTCCAGACGAGGCCGCCGCGCCATCAACCTCGATGAGCTTGCCCACATCGCCAGCCGAGAAGGCTCCGGCAGTGCAAGTCAGCGCCGCCGTCCCCGTGGTGATCGAGCAGTTGTATAGAAACACGCCATTCCCAACCGCCCCGTACGCCTTGACATTAAAAACCTGGCCGCCCTTGTCCTGGATTGCGGAAGCGTTGATCGTGGGAGGAAGCTGTGCTGCCGTGGCTTGTCCAGTCAGATTTGAAAACGCCGGTGGCGAGCAGGATGGCGCGCCGGCGCGGGTGAGCGAGAACACCCACTGATTCGCTCCGCAGGCGCCGATGCCGGAGTAGGCGGTGGCCAGGCCAGCATCGTTCAAAGTCCCCGAAAGCCCCAGTTGCACATTGCCGGCAGACGGATTCGCAAATGTCAGCGTCAGGCCGTCGGCAGGCGCGGAGCTTTCAAAGTTGATGGTCGCGTTCGCAGTGACGTTCGTTCCGTTTACCTGATGCTGCGCCCCCGATCCACTGGCCGCGCACTGCCACACCGTCCCCGTCCATTCGAGGACCTGGCTGGCGGAGCAGCCGGCGGGCGGCGAAAGCTGAGAGGCCGCAATCTGGCTTGGCGTGTTGGGATAACTAGCTTCCGGAGTCAGCGAGTTGAGGTCGGCCGACGGGCCGATGATGGAGTAATCAAAAGGCCCGTAAGTAAAGCCAGGGCCGCGCATCACAACCTCATAGAGCGTGCCCGCAGGCGCGATCTGGTCATTGCCCACCAGCGTAACGGAAAATGTGCCGTCGCTGGCCGAGCTTGCCGTAACCAGCGCCGGGGCCACAATTGAAGTTCCGGAATCGCGCGCCACGTTCCCGCGGCCAATATTGATCAGGCGGAAACTGATGGCGGCCCCGCTCACCGCATTGCCGGCGGAGTCGCGCACGGTCCCGGTCACAGTGGTGGCCCACGCTGGTCCGCAGATTACGCAGATTACACAGATTGCGGCCAGCACTATGTATGCTCTCTTCATCTTCCCCTCCGAATTCCCTTCCTCGCTCACTCCCCGTCGGGGCGGCGTCCCGCAGTACGGGACCGCGCTCTTTGCGATGTCTGCGGCTTCGCCAATCTCCGACACCCTTGGTAATTCGTAATTGGTAACTCGTAATTTGTGTTCTCTTTCATAATTCAGCATTCATAATTGCTTTCGTCCTTCATCCTTCACACTTCATGCTTCAGAATTTTCACTGCTCTTCCAGGTCGATGGCGAATTCAATCTGCGGGCCGCGCGCCAACGCCCCGCCCCTCCGCTGCACCAGCGCGCCCAGGTTGTGCCGTGTGATGCGCAGGTCAAGGATCCTGGAGACCGCCGGGTCGAGCCCCGATGTCATTCCGCCCGGCACCGTCGTGTGGCTGATCGGAAGCGGCGTGTAGAAATCTTCCAGCGGCGCCGAGGCCAGCACCAGGTCCGCCAGTCTCAAAGTGTCCATCGCGTCCTCCGCCAGCCATTCGGGATCGGCGCCCACCAGCGCCATCGCGCAGTAGAAGCTGAGCGTCTCGCTCCGCAAGTCGATGTCGCTCACCGGATCAAAGTCCACCTGCTGCGCCACCAGCACCAGCGCCGGCCAGTTCTGGATGGGCGTGGCCTCCTTCAAAAAGGCTGCGAAAGGTCCCAGCGGCCGCCCCGCAGGCCGCGTGGCGTTTACAATGTCGAGCGCCGCCTGCTGGTCCCGCTGAAAAATGGCGATCAGTTGGTCAACCAATGGCTTTGCAAACGTGGCTTGGTAACGTTGATTCATGTTTTTCTCGCAGTTGTGACTTCAATTACTAATTACGAGTTACGAATTACAGGACCCCTGGTGCGTTCGAGTGGCGTCCCGCAGTGCGGGATCGCGTTCTTTGCGATGTCTGCGACTTGGCCAATCTCCACCACCCGGTTCGGCAACTCGTAATTTGTAATTCGTAATTTCTTTTCCTTCATCCTTCACACATCAGAATTTCTGCGCGCTCCGTGCCTCGAAAAGCTCTAACACTGAGGACCCGGAGGATCTCTGCGCTCTCTGTGTTAACACCTGCGGGCCACACAGGCACACAGTGGCTTTGGTTGCGGCATTGGCGCGGTTGCCGCATACTTCGCAAACGGCGCGACGTATGCGCCACCCACGAGCGTTCTGATTCTCTCCTTCTTCACTTTGTCTCCCGTGAACTGCACGCACATGCCGGGTCGCCCGCCTTGGCCTTCACCGCCAGGAACGCGACGTTCTCGACGTCAATGACAATGTCCTTCTTCCTCAAGTAGACATAGTTTCCAGGGAAATCCAGGTCCGACATGTTACCGGGCAAATCCAGGGACACTTGCGTGACGCGCGGCGCGCGGATCCCGATCTGGCTGAGCGGGTAGCGCCCTAGGTTCCAGAATTCGTCGGCGGACAACTCTGTCACCCTGTAAGCAGGCGATTCGACAACTGCCTTCCCAGAACGCGCGCGGGTAGGAGTAAACACAATCCTCGTCCCAATGATGGCCTTCTCCTTCTTAGGACCGATGCCGACAATCGCCGTAATTGGCAGTGCCTTTGTCACCACCCAGCAACCCCAAAACCACGCCGGCGGAGAGGTCGGAGGCTTGGGCCTCGTACCGGGTAACAGCGGCGAAGGCACGGCCAACGCACAGATCAATAAAGCAGTGACAGCAAAGTGTCTCATCTCAATACTCTCCTTCTTCGAACAGAAGCCATTCCTGAATGCGACGACTGAGCAGTCCCTTGCTCACGAATGTCCGTCCGCGCACGGTAATTTTGTCGTACTGGGTGAAATCTGACTCCGAAACGTCGTAGTCGTTCACCGAGCTCATCATCTCGAGCCCCGGCTGAACGGAGCGGGGGCCTGCATTATAGGCAAGATCAACGAGCGCGTCGAACTGGTTTTGCGCCAGCGGAACATTTAACGCCTCATTAACCTCGTCCACAGCCTTCTGAACATCTTCCTTAAGCAAATCGAGGGCTTGCGCCATACTAACACCGCTGGTGAAACCCTCGTCGGGCCTGACGAGGTGCCCGTAACCGATGGTCGGGCGGCCGGCGCTGTCCAGGTACGTCTTCAAAGCTGGCTTTCCGCCGTATGTCTCATGGCGACTGATGAAGTCGAGACCCTTCGTGCTCAGATGATATGGCGGCCACTCCTCTTCGATTTCGACGATCCAGACCTTGCCGTCCAACTCGCTGAGGGCAGCCTGCAAGCGTTCCAGCGGCCCCTCAGCACCTTGCGATTCGATGTTGCTGCAGAATGCTCCCAACTTGACACCTCACGTCTCAACTTCCCGCGGCACAATGGCCCGCGCCGTGCCTGCGCTTCTCGGTGGAGGGCGCCAGCGCGGCCCAGGGCGTGTCACCCGTGGCGCCGCTGCTGGCAAACTGCTCGGCCTCCATCTCGCGAATGTCTTCAGCAATCAGTTCCATTGCAGGCGACAGATCACTGAGCTGCGCCTGCAAAAGGTCCAGGCTGTTTTCAGCCGCCTCCGAATTGGCGAAGCCGCTAAATGCAATCATTTTTCACCAGTGGTTGCGTCAGGCCGCAGACATCGCGCAGAGCGCGATGTCTGCGCCACCTGAAGCGTGGTAATTCGTAATTCATAATTCGTAATTTCTTTTCACTCATAACCCAGTACTCAGAACCCCGAACTCAGTAAACGTCATTTTTCCGGAACGCGAGGTTGCTATCCAATTCGGGATCGGTCGGGTCGGTTTCCTGCCCGGCGACGCCGCCAAATGCGGGATACACATCTTCCGTGCGCGCTGTGGCGACAAAGAGCTTGTCATAGGCGCCCTGGCCAAGTTCGGACAGCATATTTTCAAAGCTCTTGCGCAGCGTGTTGGGATTGGCCCAGCCTTGTCCCGCCTGGGCGGGACCGGGGCCCAGCATTGAGAACAACGCATCGCCCAGATCGGCTGCCGCGCCGTTCTCATTCATCAGCGCCACCAGCGCCTGCGCCTGCGGATTGGCCGTGGCCAGGCCGGTGAGATCATAGCCGCGCGCCGTGGCCAGCGCCGTGATGCGCGCCGCCTGATTGTCAATCCAGGCCTGGATCTGGGTGTCGGCCGGGTTCTGGTTGGTGACGCCACGCTGAAATCCGGGATAGTGCGCCGCAACTGCGTCGATGGTTGTAAAGCTCATTTCCGCCTTTCCTTTCCGTCACGTTCTGAGTTACGGGTTCTGGGTTATGAGTTATGAGTTGACGATGCCAGTGTCCTTTCTGGTATTCACCCATAACTCAGAACCCTGAACTCCGAACTGCGGGTCGATCATTTGCGATTGGTGATTGGCGACTTACGATTGAAAAACACCGCTGGGCCGTTCAATCGTTCAATCACCAATCACTCAATCACCAATGGCCCTACGCCACCGCCGACGTCCAGAGGTAGGCGGCGTTGGGCGCCACCACCTTGGAGTCGTAATAGAGCTGGACTTCCACCACGTCCGCCGTGCGCGACTCATCGCGATAGCGCTTGACGAGGAAGCCGTCCGTGTTGGCGCCGAAGAGCCACGAGAACTGGTAGCCCAGCGAAACGGTGCGGCGGCCCGGCGCCAGGGGCTTGTAAAACAACAGCGCGTTCTTGCCCCAGATGTAGTCGAAGTTGTCCGCATCGCCTTCCGCCGCGAGGTTCTTGATGGCTCCGCCGATGAGGAAGAAGTCCACGTTGAACACCGATTTCAGGTGGTCGGGCTGCAAAATTCCCACCTGCGTGTACTTGAAGCGGTCGATGATCTTCGGGTGCTGCCGCAGTTGCAGGAACACCGGGTAGCCCACCACCAGGGCGTTCGGGGGCTGCCCGATCTGCTTCTGGATGGTGGCCTTCTGCGTCTCGATGGCGGCAATGGGATCGGAGTTGGTGAAGTCCGACCACTGGCTGGTGCCGGCAAGCGCCGCGGTCTGCGTCACCACCGTTGGGTCCGTCGCCACGGAGGCAATCTGGATCTCGCGCTGCAGATAAATGAGATCGGTGAGGGTCTCCGTGGTGTCCACGTCCACGTCGATCGCCTGGTCGGCGTTGGCGCGCAGTTCGTCTGGAATGGCCTGCGCCAGCGCGTGCCCTTCGGCAAAGTAGGTGTCGGTGGAAAGCGTCCAATTGATTTCATTGGCGCGGGCGCCGGGCCGGCGTGCGTCATCCATGATGCGGAAGCGGTCCTTCGAGTAAATAAAATACTTGTTGGACTGCTTGCTCACCGGAATCGGCTGGAACACCTGGTCGGCAATGAACTGCGCGTTGTGATACGCGATGGAAACGTTGGTCAAAGCCTGGTCTACATGGACCATCGAAATATCTGGCATGTCATTTCTCCAAAATCCACTCTCGGGTTGGCGCTCCGCGCGCGGGTTTAACGAAGGAGCCGGGAGCAAAAAACAGGAAGCAAGGAGCAAGAAGCAAGGAGTGAGGTTTCGCTTGATCCCTATTCTTGGCTTCTGGCTTCTGGCTCCTGACTCCTCCACGCGGAGACCCGTCAGCAGGTCGCCCGGCCCAAAGTGGAACGTAGTACCCCGGCGGCTGACCGCCAGGGCCTGCCCTGTACCAGACGGTACAGGGCCTGACCCGCAGGAAAATTGACTCATTGGCTGATTGGCTCATTGATTCAATGAGTCAATGAATAAATGATTCAATCAGTCAATCGCGTTAGCTCACCGGTACCACAACCGGGCCCGGCGAGAGAAACACGAAAAGCACTTCGCCCGCGTTGGCCGAGCTCTCCGCAACGCCCAGAACGTTGTGCAGCGTTGCCGAGCCGGGAACGGTGGTGAGGTCTGACGCGCGCAGGGCGCCGGTTGCGTCGGCGACTTCCACGTAGGCGCCTTTGCTGATGGCGCTGGCTGCATAAGCGCGCGAGATGCCGTATTTGCGCACGGTCACGTTTTCATTCTGGGTTGGCTGCGCTTCCTGGGTGATGCCCCAGGCAAGCTGATTGGCTCCCGTGGGCAACTTGCACTCGCCGTCGTTCGTTGCCGGCACCACGGCGCGATATTGCGTGACCCCTCCCGCGCTGGTTATTTTGTAAGTCTTGTCGAGAACGTATGTTGCTCCTGCCATTTTTGCTCCTTTTGTAGCGCCGCTCAGTGAGCGGCAGATTTTTCCTGCTTTCGCCGGTCATTGACCGGCGCTACAACCTGCTCACGGCTCTCAGCCGCCAGCCTGCTCCTTGCTCCCGGCTTCCGGCTCCTGGCTTCCGGCTTCTTTGCTATTCCCCGCCGCTTACCGAGCGCCGGTACTGATGGATGAGGTCAGGCTGTTCGCGTCCGATTTCCGTAAGCGCCTGGCCATAGCTGACGCCGCGCTCCTTCATGCGCTGCTCGGCCATGAACTTCACCTGCGCCTGCACGTTTTCCGGAACGCCGCCGGAAAAGCCCACCGGCTGCAGCGGAATGCGCGCCGGCTGCTCGGACACGAGGCGCGAAAACGCGCCGAAGTCCGCCAGCGCGATGCGCCGCCAGTCGTCGCGACGGCGCGGCAGGACCTTGCCGCTGCGCACGGCGTCATCGAGGGCCTGCTCCACCCGCGCACGGAACACTTCCACGGCGGAAATCGATTTCCCCTGCGCTTCAGCCTCGGACATCACAGCCGCGGCCTGGGCCATCGGCACGTCTCTGGCGGCCCCGCCAGGCGCTGCCTCGATCCCGCCTTGCTGGGCACCGAGCGTCTCGAGCGCCTGGGCTGCATCTTCCGGATCGGCGTAATACTCGTCCGCAAGGTCCGGATGATTGACTTTGATTTTTCCGTCCGCGACGGAAAGTTGTACCTTCTTCATTGATCCTCCTGTCTCGAATCTTGAATCTGAAACTTCGAATCGTTCGCCGCTCGCTCCTTGCTCCTGGCTTCTTGCTCCCTGCTCATGGTCCTCCCCCACCAGGCGATAGCCCGGATCGGACAGCCGGATTTGCGGCATTTCTTCCAGGAATGGCCGGTTGGTGAGCGCCACCGAAGTCAGCGTGGCTCCCTGCGGCTTGCCGGTCCGTTTGTTTTTCGCGCCCCAGTCGATGGCCGGCGAGATGTAGCGATACTCGCGGTCCCTCACCAGCGTGCGGGCGCGTTCAGTGGGTTCGAACCATCCCCAGAGAATAAAGCGCGAGTAGCGAGCAGCGAGTGGCGAATCGTCGTTTCCATTCGCCATTCGCGATTCGCTATTCGCCCCGAGCGTTTCCGGTTCATCGATGCCAACAATCCTTCCCGCGCTCGGTATGGGGCCACCCGCGGCCACTTCTGGCATCTCGCTGGCGTGGTCGTAATCCACATTGATTTCGCCGTTCTGCCGCTCGCGGAAGTTGCGCACAATCGATTCCAGATCGTCGCGCGTAATCGACAATTTGTTCGATCCGCGCACCCACGTTCCCGTGACGGCCAACGGAATTCGGACCTTCCCCGGCCCGTCGCCGGCGGCAGGTCCCAGCGTGGCCAGGAACCGCGGCGCTGTTGTTTGCTCCAAAGTGCTCAGCATTTCGTCTCCAATCTCAAATCTGAAATCTCACATTTCAAATCGTCGTTTGCTTCTCACTATCCACTAACCACTCATCACTGTTCACTGCTCTTCTCCGGCGGCTGCGGCAATCCCAATTCGCGCGCGATGTGCTGCGCCAGCTCGGGATAGGGAGCCATCACCTTGGCCGTGGCAAGCTGGCTGAGCGCGGTGAGCGTCTGGTCCAGGCTGCGCGCGCGCAGGTTTGAAGCCTGGAGCGACGGATACTTCTCCACTCCGTCCCAGTTGCAGTCCACCAGCCGCTTGACAGCGGTTGAAGTAATCGTTCGCGCAATCTGGTCGGCGGTCGCCTGCACGGCCAGGAAGAAGAAGTCGGTCATTTCCTGGCCCAGCGCGCGGTTACCGCTCGACTTCGAGCTCTGGCCGAGGTTCATAAAGAAGGCAAGTGCCGTTCTGGATATTTCAATGTTGTGGTGTTCAATAGAATTGAACAGGTCGCGCACCTGGCCCTGCACGCCTTGCAGGGTCAGTTTCCATCCGGCGGGCAGCGCGATGCCGGTCTTCTCGTGCGCGGCGAGTTGCGTCACCCACGACGCAGCGGCCTGGCGGTCTTCTTTTGAGGCGCCGGTTCCTTGTTCGATGGTGGGAATGCCCAGGCCGTTGCGTTCGCCGGCGATGGCGTCGATGCGGTAGAGGTTGTGCTTGATGTACCAGTGCATGTACGCGGGCCGCAGCATCGACCGCCCGAAAAAGTTGGCGCCCTCCTTGTTGAAGGTGAACACCGCCAGGCGGTCCGCCGGAATCTCCACGCTCTCGAAATTCGAATTCCGGTAGCCGTACTGGTTCAGCGCCAGCAGCGTTTCGCCGTCCACATCCGTAATCCAGCGGTAGAAAGTGATGGGCAGCCGCGGGGCCAGGCGCGCCAGCCGCACCCGGTTGCCATCCACGGCGTAGATCTCCTCGTGCGCGGCCGCGCCAATCGCCAGCATCAGCAGCGCGTTGCGCAGCACTTCGTCCCAGCACTGGGTGGTTTTCGCGCCCGCGGGCGAAACGTATTCCAGCCCGCCAAACAGATTGTCTTTGACGAACTGCGCGATCTCGCGGTCGAGCGCGTCTCCGCTTGCCGGCAGCACGTCCCAGTTGGCGGCGCGGATGGGCAGTTCGCACGCCAGCAGCGTGGCCGCCACCTGCGCGTCCGAGCGCCGCATCTTTTCGTAGGTGCGGATGGCCGTCAGCCCTTCAAGCTGCGGATTGTATTCGCCAAAGTCTTCCAGAAATCCGTGGAAGATGGGCGTGCCGGGCAAACCTACGGGCAGCGTTTCAGCCGTCGCCGCGGTGCGTTCCAGCGGCACGGTCGATTGCGATTCCGCCAGCCTCTCGTTTCGCCATTGAATGTCAATTGGTCCGAGTTTCATTAGTCACGTCCCCAGAGAATTTGTGATTTGCCGATTGATTGATTTACTCATTTACTGATTTGCTGATTGAGAGACCGGAATCCACGCCTTTCAATCAGACAATGAGCCAATGATTCAATGAATCAATCAGTCAATTCGAATTTCAAAACGCTTCTCCCCATCCCTCATCGAGTTCCAAGAACGCGACCGGTTTGATGATGGCCGCGCCGCCCGCGAGATACGCGTCTGCCGCTGCGGACGCCGGCCCCGAATCTGCCGCCAGGTCGGCCAGCGCCTTGGCCCAGAATTCGTCGGCGTGGCCCGCGGCGGTGCGCACGGCGTCGAAGCGCAGATTGCCGCTCGGCGTCACCACGCGCTTCACGGCGCTGAAGGCCCGCCGCACTTCGCGTGTGTCGGGCAGCAGCGAGAGCTGTTTTTCCATCCGCCGCTTGGTCCTGTACGCCAGGTCCTCTTTCACCGCCGAAGTAAACGTCACCGGCTCGACTCTTGGACCGAATTCCGCCGCCAGCGTTTCCGCCAGCATCGCTCCCATGCCTGTGGCATCAATAGCGGCGCGGCGCACCAGCGGGCTGCCGTCTTCCCGCTCGAGGCGAAGCAGTTCACGCGCGCACTCGAGTTGCTCGGCAAACGGAGCGCGATCGAGCGTGCGCACCAGGCGAGCAATGGAACGGTGTTCTTCTGTCCCGCCCTGAACGCGTTCCTCCGTCATTCCGAGCCCCGAACCTCCGTCATTCCGAGCCCAGCGAGGAATCTGCTTCTCCGCAAGGAATCTGCTGCTTCCAAAAGCAGATCCTTCGGCCGCTTCAGCGGCCTCAGGATGACGATCAACGGTCGTCACCTCATCCAGCCAGAAAACCGTGCGGTCGTGATGCCGGCCGATGTCGATGCCTAAGAAGAAGTGGTTAGTGGCTAGTGGATAGTGATTAGTGAACGGCTTTTCTAAACACTTATCACTATTCACTAACCACTGGGTGCTGGCTTCCGAGCTCAGGCAGGCGGCCAGGAGCTCAGGCGGAAAAAAGTTTTCCGCCGTGGAAACAAACTGGCAGCAGAATTCCTGCTGGAAAGTCGATTCGTCGTCCGAGGCCGCGCGCAGCAATTCGATATTGATCTTTAATCCCTGGCGCACGGCTTCGTACACGTCGCACCAGTGGGAAGACCAACTTAAGGAATTAGGGGTTAGGGATTGGGGATTAGTGAAAACCCCTTCCTTCCCTAATCCCTGACCCCTAATCCCTAATCCCTGCTCTGTCAATCCTGCCGCCTTTGCCAACTCATAAAACTTTCCCTGCTGGCCGTTGGGCGTCGAGATCACTTCCAGCGAATAGCCCCGCGTGATGGTGGGGAACAGCGCCGAATAGATTTTTGCCGCGTCGGCGTGGAAAGCGAATTCGTCGAGCGTCACGTTGCCGGAATAGCCGCGCGCCGTGTCCGGGTTCGACGGCAGGCCGTAAATCACCGACCCGTTCGGCAGCCGCACTTCAAGCTGTTTCTGGCTGGCCCCTTCAAAGAAGCTGGACTCGAACGCCTGGGCGACGATGCCGAAGCTCTGCATGTGCTCCTGCACTTTTTCCATCAGCAGCCTGGACTGGCGCTCGCCCTTGGAAAGAAAGATCCACGTGGTCTTGCGCTCGAGGCAGCGCAGCAGCGCTTGCAGCGTAGCGGCAAATGAGTAGCCGATCTGGCGCGCCTTCACCACCATCTTCAGCGGCGAACGGTCCTCCAGCCAGCGCCGCTGGTAAGGCAGCAGACGAATGGGAGCGCCGGCCACCTCAGCCCGGCCCGAAGACTTGGGCTTTTGCGCCTCAGACTTTTTTCCGGTTTGTGTTTTGTTTCGCGCCATCTTTTTATTGACCGATTGGCTCATTGGCTGATTTCCTGATTGACTCATTGACTGAAGAGAAGGATCTTTCAATCAGTCAATGAACAAATGAGCCAATCATCCAATCCTTAATTGCCCCCAGCGCAATTCATAATTCACAATATGTTCTGTTCTCTTTCCAGGTCCGCATCCGATGGGACCACGGGGACCTGAAGCAGGCCATAGATCTCCTGGATTTTTTCCATGGCCACCCGGCCCAGCGTGCCGCTGTTCTCATGCTTCGCCAGTTCGCGCCGCAACTGCACCAGCTTGATTCTGGTGAGCCGCGCCCTCAACATCTCGGCGTACAGTCGCGTCCTGCGGAAGCGCTTTTCCAGGTCTTCGCGCTCAATCTGCTTGCGCAGCAGGTCGCGCTTCAGAATCAGGTTGCGCCGTTCCATCGAGCCTTTCACGGCGTCTTTCACGCTGATGGTGCCGTCTTTACGGTTCAGGCTTTGGAGCCCCGTCAGCATGGCGGCATAGGCCAGTTGCGCGTCCGATGATTCGGGGTCGCCCAGCGCCTCGGTCAGCGCCCGTGCCCGCTCCAGTTGGAACTCGATCCGCCGTTTCTGCAATTCGAGGCTGCCGCGGTAAAGGTTCTGGACGGCCTGGAGGGTGAGCGGAACGTTACGATCATTCACCGCATCGCAAATGTCTTCGAAGGTGGCGCCTTCCACCATCATGCGTTCCACCAGTTCGCGCATTTCGGCGGGCAGGTTTGCCACGTCGTTCACGGCCCGCGCAGGGCGAGCTTCAGGCAGATGGGCTGGCGTCCCGGCGGGTGGCGCAGACGTCGCGTTCTTTGCGATGTCTGCGGAAGGCACCTGCTCAAGCCCTCCTCGAGGGGAGAGGGTGGACGCGCCAGCGGCCGGGTGAGGGGTCACTTCACCACCTTCCGGCAACTCGTAATTCGTAATTTGCAATGTGCTTTGCGCCTCTGTCCCGCCTTGCGGGATGAGCGCTTTTCCTTCGCCGTACGTCTCGCCGTTTGTAATATCTGCGATCGTGCCGGGCCTTTCAGCTTTTCGTCGCGTCTGTTCGGTCATTTACTTCCTGCCCTTCGCGCTCTTCGCTGCTTCCTCTGTGCGCTCTGTGCTCTCCGTGGTAAAGCTTTTGACCCGCAGAGGACACAGAGAACTTTCCAAGCCCGCCGCCGAGTCGCAGACATCGCAAACAACGCGAGTCTGCGCCACCCGACCATCACTCGACACTCATCACTGCCTTTTCACCCCTCCGGCTCGAGGTAGACCCCCTCGTCCTTCGGCAGACGTCCGTCGAAGTAGTCGATCCCTTTGGCGGTGATTTTCACCAGCGTGATGCCGCGGCGCGGGTGAGACCCGCGCCCAGTACCGGACGGTACAGAGCCACGAATGTTTTCCGTGCTCACCAGCCCCTTTTCCGCCAGGTAGGCGACGTGGAAATCCAGCTCGTCAATGGGCACCGGGTAACCGAAGATGTCGAGTTCGCCCTGCAGCAGCGGGAGTGTTGCCGCCCGCGGGTAGATCAATTTGAGGTAATAAAGAAGCTTGCCTCTGACGATTTCTTTTTGCCGTATGCTGCTGGTCATACCGTTCACGCCCCCATCATTTCCGGATTTACTCATTGTTTGATTTACTCATTTCCTGATTGGTCCATTGACTGACTTATTGATTTCCTTTGTTGATTGCCTGACTTTAAAACCGCCGGTGCGCTGCTTTGCCCAGCAGCGCAATGGAGCAATCAGAAAATCAGTCAATAAATCAATGAGCCGATGATTCAATCCTTCAATGAATCAATTCTTTGATCTCGCCGTGCATGGCCCGCAGCGCGATCAGGATCTGCTGGTGTTCCATGCTGTCGCGCGAGTCGCTCTGCTCGACGCTCGAGGCCAGCCTTGAAAGCGCCTCGGCCTGCGCCAACTGCGCATTGAGGAACTGCTTCACATACTGCTCCGCCATGCCGAACAGGCCCTCCATCTGGCGGCGTCTGGCGTCGAGCGTGCGCTCCATCCACACCTGCGCCAGGCGCAGGAATCCGTAACTGAGGGCGAGCAGAAGCAGCATGCCCGGTCCCCACCACATCGCCATGTGCGCAAAGTCCTGGGGCATCATTTCACCGCCACTCCAATCGCCACGCCCACCCCTACGCCGATGGCCACGTGCTCGGTCAGGCGGGCCAGGCGGCCCAGAAAAGTGCCTCGGGCGGCGCGCAGTTCCGCTTTGTACTCGCTCTGCTGCTCGACAAGGACTTTGTCCTTCGCCTGGAGGGCCTGGTTGAGGCTGGCCACTGAACCGTTGAGGCGCGCGATGGCAGCTTCATCGGCCGCGGCCCGGGCCTGGCAATTCGAGACCTGGCGGGCCTGGATATCGCTCTTCGCGCGGCAGGCATCGAGCGCCACCAGCGACGCTTCAACCTTGCGCGCCCCGGAAGCAGTGAGCGCCAGCGACGCCTGGTTTTGTAGGGGAGGGCTCTGCCCTCCCGCGGCTGTCGTCACGCCGGGTGGCGCAGATATCGCACCTTTTGCGATGTCTGCGGAAGACCCAGCTTCCGGTAATTCGTAATTCATGGGTGGCGCAGATATCGCGCCTTTTGCGATGTCTGCGGCTTGTGCGGTGCCAGGCCCTCTCCGATTTTCTGCGGTGCTTTGCTCCTCACGCGGCACAGACGTGGCAGACGCAAGCCCTCTCCGAGGGGAGAGGGTGGACGCGCCTGGCGGGACCGGGTGAGGGGTCTGTAATTCATAATTCATAATTTGTAATTTCCTTTGCGCCTTCGCGCCTTTGCGTGCGAACGCTCCTTCCCCTGCGGCAACATCTTCCGCCTTCAACCCAAGCTGGGCGGCCACCCGTGTCACTATTTCCGATATAGGAAGGGTGGCCACCTCGTCAGCCTGGATCTGCGCCTGCTTGCGCAAACGGTCGAGCTGCGCGGCCAGTTGCCGGTCCTGCTGCTCGGCTTCCTGCCGGCGCTGCTCAAGTTTCGCCACGGCCTCGGCGTTCGTGACGTTGGCCTGTCGCACGTCCTCAGCCGCCTGCCGGCGCAGCGCGGCCACCTGCGCGGAAGTTTCGTTCCGCAACTGCTGAAGCCCCGCCTGCTGGCGAATTCGCGCGTCGTGCTGTTGCACCCAGAACGCCGCCAGCAGGCATCCCCCCACGGCAAACCAAAACCGGCCAGGGACCCGACGAATCAGACAATTGAATGATTGGCTCATTGATTCATTTCCTGATTGACTCATTCACCCGATTTACTCGTTGACTGATTGGTTCATTGGCTGATTGATTCATTTCCTGATTGCTGATCTTGTTGGCTCATCGCCCGGTTTCCCAGACCATCGCCGATGCGCTGTATGTCCAGTCTTCAAATGGCTCAATCAGGAAATCAGTCAATGGTTCAATGACTCAATGAGCCAATGGTTCAATTCTTCTTCCCGATCACGCGCTGCACGGTCTCGCCGGTCTTGCTGAGTCCGTAGAGCGTGGAAATGAAGACCGTCAGCCCTTCGAGGTCCGGAAGATGGTGGGTGGTCCAGACCAGATAGGAAATCCAGCCACATCCCAGCACCAGGCCGAAAAATGATCCGGTGCGCCCGAAACTTGCCTCACCGGATTCAGAAAAGAGCTGTCTGACGTATTCACGCATCGTTCTTCCTTCTTCTGCAGCCGCTGTCCGCCGGGGCGGGGAACAAGAATTGCGATTGGCGATTGGCGATTGGCGATTTGCAGCGCATCTGCTATTCACTAATCACTAATCTGCTGCCTGATTCATAATTCACAATTCATAATTGCCTTACAGCCTTGCCGCCAGCCGCTGGAGTTCGGCGCGCAGGTAAGTGCGAAGGTTCAGGATTTCCCTGACCGCGCGCTGCTCAAAAATTCCGGCCAAAATTAGCCCTGCCGTAAATCCCACCAGGAACATCACGATGTGCATCATCTCTGCTCCTCCTTTTGTGTTAACCAAACAGTTAAAACCGGCCCTGCATGTTGCTGGTGGCCTGGGCCCTATCGCGCGGCCGGCTGGATTTGCCGGAGCTGGCGGTAAATCTCCATGCGGCCGAGCCCCTTCGCCACGTAGCCGGGATCGTAAGTGCGGCCGTGCGGGCGGCCCGTGTTCCAGCAGCAGAACATCCCGGCGAAATCGTTCGCGGGGTCGAGATGGAAATCGACGGCAAACTCCGACAGCAGCCAGATCGCCATGCGGAAATGAAAATGCGGATCGAGCAACTGGCGGACCCCGCCCGGCCGGCCCACCATGTGGTAACCCATGATCTGCGTGTAACCCCAGGAAGTGGCAAGCTCGCGCAGCGCGGCGTCCGGCGCTTTCTGCACCACGCCGGAGTGAATCTCGGCAAATCCCCGCGTCATGTAACGCGCATGCAGCGCGGCGTCGTTGGCGGGCAGCAGCCGGCTGACCTCGCGGTCGAGGTCCGTCACGTTGATGCTTCCGTAAGAAGGCGACTGGCCCTGCGCCACCGCCACAAGATGCCGGTAAACCGCGGGCTCGAAACGCGTGGCATCAGCGACGCCGCCGCTCTCGTTCGCCGCCAGCGCGCCCAGAAATTCCTCCGGCACCGATGAGCGCCCGCAGGCGTCGGCTATCGCCTCATTGCAGCGCTCAAACACCCGCTGGACCAGGCCGCGCTCGGCGGGAAGACTCGGGACTGCCGGAGCCGCGGGACTCGCCAGGCCGGGCTGCGGCTGCGCGTTCACAATGTTCGCTTCCGTCTCCAAGACACACCTCCCCCAAATCGCGCGGGACCCTTTTCATGCCGCCAAGCCCTGTGGCCTAGCCTGTGTCCCATCCACAAATCAAGCCTAACCCCTCAAAATGGGACGATGGGGACGTTTGAGACGTTTGGGACGAAAGTTTATAAGCCGCTCGGGCTCAGCAACTTACAAAATTAAGATCAGAGCCGATTCTAAGGTTTTTCCAATAAATGCTCAGTTAAGGTACACCGAGTAAAAGTTGCACAGCACGGTTTTCGGCCGTGGTGCGCCGGTTCGGCAGGCATTACAAAGGCAGGCGGGTTCGGTACAATGGGCTCGGCTGCGGTGAAGGAGCGTCGGCTATGCGGGCGGTCGTGCAGCGGGTGAGAAGAGCGGAAGTTCGTGTAGAAGGCAAGGTGATCGGGCGGATCGGCCTTGGCCTGGTGGTGCTGGTCGGCATTGCCAGGGAGGACACGCCAGAGGCCGGCAAAGCCATGGCCGACAAGATCGTGCGCCTAAGGATCTTCGACGACCAGGCGGGCCGGATGAACCTCGACATCCGTGAGGCGGCTGGCTCAGTGCTTGCGGTCTCTGAGTTCACGCTCTACGGCGACTGCCGCAAGGGCCGCCGGCCGAGCTACGCTGGCGCTGCTGCGCCGGATGCCGCGCTTCCCCTCTACCTGGCGTTTGTCGATTCGCTTCGGGCCCTCGGCGTCAAGGTTGAAACCGGCAAATTCCGCGCCATGATGGAGGTCGATCTGGTCAACGACGGTCCGGTGACTCTGCTTCTTGATTCCGACCGGACCTTCTGAAGCCGATCCCTTTCGCGAGATGCGTTTCATGGCGCGTGCAGCGCGACGGTCTGCGCACCTCAAACGCCTGAGCGCAATTCCCTTCTGAACAGTATCTTGATGCCGCGGCGCCACTGATCGTTGATTCCGATCTGCATCACAGTAACGGACGCGTCCAGGTAATGAAGCATTCGCGTTGTTGTGGAATGAAACCTGAAGGCCGGCACGACCAAATATAGCAGCGGCTTTGCGTCTGCAAGCGCCATGCCCGGAAAATATCCGTACTGCTGGAATTTCCCTTCCTGCCGCAGCTTTTCCACGCGCAGCCAGTAATCGAGAGCCTGGAACGGCAGGTTGATCTGTTCCTCAAGCTTCAGCTCGATCACCGCCAGCCGGCCGTCGCGCGTCACCGACAGGATGTCGATCACGCCGCGGTCGGTGCGTGAGAATGCCGGCACCTGCGAATAAACAAACTCCGGGGAAAACGAGGGATCGATTCGGGTGATGTCGCTGACCAGCATGCTTTCCAGCCAGCGCTCTGACTGCAGCCGGTAGAATTCGTCGGCGGCATCCTCGCTCCCCGCGCTGCGTCGGTCGAGCACGCGGGAAACGAAGTCCCGAAAGCCATCGTGGTTGCTTTCGTTTAATCTGCGAACACTTCCCTCCAGCCCGAAGTAGATTTTCGGTGAAAGGTCACCTTCAATGCGCGCAATTTCCAGGCCCGCCACGCGCGCCGAAACGAACCTCCCGGAAGTGTCCGCAGCCATCGTCAGACGATCAACGTCGCCGTTCAGCACGCCGCGCAAAAGTTCGCGGTGGCGTTCGACCAGAGCTTCATTCGGACGGTGGAGAATAAGCCGCGTCGTGACGTCACCGGCGGTCTCAAGATCCACCAGCGCCGGCCGTTCGTTTCCGCCGTTCCATTCGAACACTTCGAGCTGTACGGCCCGACGGTTGACGGCGGCCGCGCGTTGCGCGTTCAGTTCAACGGCCTCCCTGGGCAAATAAAGACGAAGCCTGGGCACGGCGGTCCTGTCCGAACGGCTTCGCAGCCAGTCGAGCCAGATCAGGCCGAACGCCATCGCCGCATCAGCCGCGGCGGGTGGTTCCGCCTTGCTGAGTCCGATGAAAGCGCAGCCGGTCCGGCCCTGCCGCGCCAATCCGCGCGTGTACCACGTGGAAAACGAATGCTCGCGGTCAGAACGGTTGCTGATGTTTTCCAGCCGCCAGCCCTGAAATTCCTGTTTGAGCATGGCGACGAATTCTTGTCGAAACGTACTCCGCCCGGTGTCACGGCCCTTGCGCTGCTTCGGATGAAGCTCGCGAAATTCAACCACTGACGTTTCCCGGGCGTGCGGCTTTCGCACAAAGACGCCCAAGCGGTCCCCATCGCGATAGGCAACTTCCTCAACCCGGCGCGCCAGCGTACGGGACGGGTTCCAGGCTTCAAAAAGCAGCTTCTCGAACTGGATGCTCAACTTCCAACTGGCCGAGGCCAGGTCGAATAGTTCGACTTCGTCTTCAACCACCACGGGATGAGCGAGCGACTGGATAAAGGTTTCGATCTCGTACTGGAGCGCCCGCAGAGATTCGGTGTCGGCATGATGTGGCATGGCAATCCGGGCGTCCATTATAACCGCGCACGTCATCTGGCACGAAGTAATCCACGCCATCAGGAACGAAACATCACAGCCATCAAACCGCACCACAATCTTGCGCTGACGGCGGCAGCCCGCGCGACCGGTTGACGGATCCAGGCCCGGCATGTTATCAAACCACTCGACCACCCTGCTGAAACCTGAAGGGGATTATGAAGCCAAAAGTGTTTGTCACGCGCCCGCTGCCTGCGTCTGCGCTGGAACTGCTGTCGAGCACATGCGAGGTGCGAAGCTATGCTGAAGATGCGGCCATTCCCACATCTCAGCTTGCTGAAGAGTGCTGCGATATAGAAGGAATTCTGGTTAACTCCGCGCGGCTTAGTGAGGAGGTTTTGCTGGCGGCTCCGAGGCTGCGGGCCGTCTCAAACTGCGGCGTTGGCTACGACAACATTGACGTTGCAGCCTGCAACCGCCGGCGGATTCCCATCACCAACACCGCCGGTTCGCTGGAAGAGACGACGGCCGATCTTGCTTTCATGCTCCTGCTGGCCACGGCACGCCGCGCCATCGAGGCCGACCGTTATGTTCGCGAGGGCCGGTGGGAACGCTGGCAATGGGGGCTGCTCCACGGGATGGACGTTCATCACAAAACGCTCGGCGTGGTGGGTTTTGGCGGGATCGGCCAGGCAGTGGCGCGCCGAGGGCGCGGCTTTTCCATGCGGATTCTCTACTGCGCGCGCCGCCCGGCCGCCGAAAGCGTCGAGCGCGAATTGCACGCCGTCCATGCGGACCTTGAAACCCTCCTCCGCGAGTCTGATTACGTCAGCCTTCACGTTCCCTTGACTCCCGAAACGCGCCACATCATCGACGGAAAGGCGCTCAGGCTGATGAAGAGCAACGCCATTCTTGTTAACACAGCGCGCGGGTCCGTGGTGGACGAGGAGGCTCTTGCAGAGGCCCTCGGCAGCAGAAAGATCGCCGGCGCGGGGCTGGACGTCTTTGAAAGCGAGCCGCGCGTCAATTCGAATCTGATTAAGCTGGACAATGTAGTCCTGGCTCCTCACATCGGCAGCGCCACGGGTGAAACGCGCCTCAGGATGGCAACTCTCGCTGTGAAAAATCTTCTGGCCATGCTTGCCGGCGAGCGGCCTGCGAACGTTGTGAATCCTGAAATCTATTCATGACCTCACCGGCAAGCCGCACTGGTGCAACCTCCACTTGCTATCCGCGTCCGGCTTCTCAATAATGAACATTTGCATCGAGTGTTGGAAAGCAGAAGGGAGAAGGTGCGCCAGGGGCAAGATGAGCGTTCAAAATGAAATTCCGGGTTCCACCTCTCCTTCACACGAACGCGGCAAGGCGATTGCCCGTCACGTTTTTCACGAGGTCATCGCCGCCATCGATCTTCACAAAACAATGCTGCAAAGGCTGACTTTCTCCAGCGAGACCCTTCTTGCCGGAGATACCGTCGTCCCGCTCACGCGGCCGCCCCACGTGATTGCCCTTGGCAAGGCGGCTGTTCGAATGGCCGCGACAATGGACGAGATTCTCGGCGGGCGAATCGCTTCCGGCATCGTGGTCGCGCCCGCCATTCCGGCGTCGAGGCTGAAGAACTTCCATTACTTTGAAGGGGGGCATCCATACCCTAACCCGGACAGCATCGCCGCCGCCAATGCCGCGCTCGAACTGGTCTTCACAGTGGGGCGCGATGCGTTGCTGATCTTTCTGATTTCGGGTGGCGGGTCGGCATTGTTTGAAAAGCCCATGGATCCCGACGTGTCGCTGAAAGATCTGGTCGAGTTCAACCGGGTGCTGGTCAACTGCGGCCTGCCCATCGAGCAGATCAATATCCTGCGCAAGCACGTCTCGGCGGTGAAAGGCGGACGGTTGGCCGAGGCCGCGCATCCCGCCGGGCAGTTGACCTTATATGTTTCCGACGTGCCGGACGATCGGCCTTCGATGGTGGCATCGGGACCCACCATGCCCGACGACTCCACGGTCGAGGAATGCTACAGGCTGGCGGAGGAAAACATTCGGGTCCCAAGACTCCCTCAGTCGATTGGCAAACGCTTCAAGGAACACACACTCCGGGAAACACCCAAGCCAGGAGACGCATGCTTCCAAAACTCTGAATACGTATGCCTGATCTCGAACCGCGAGGCCGTTGACGCCGCAAAAACCGCGCTGGAGCGGGAAGGCTTTATTTGCGAAGTCGATTCCGGCGAATGGGACCGGGATTATCGCGAGGTCGCGGACAGAAATGTGGAAGCCCTGGACGCGCTGGCCGCGGAGCATCCGGGGCGGCCGGTTGCGCTGGTGGTGGGCGGAGAAGTCACTTGCGAGGTGACGGGTTTGGGGATGGGTGGACGCAACCAGGCATTTGCTCTATACGCCGCCCAGAAAATAGAAAATCAGAACCGGGTAGTGCTGAGTGCCGGGACCGACGGCCGCGATGGCAACAGTCCGGCGAGCGGAGCGGTCGCCGACGGGCAAACCATCACCCGGGCCCGGGCGCGGGGACTCGATGCGGAATGGTACATGGCCGAGAGCGACGCCTATCATTTCTTCTGCACTCTCGGTGATACACTCGATACGGGGTACACCGACAACAACGTTCGCGACGTTCGTCTTTGGCTGGATTTCGGCGACTTATAACATTGCAGGCGTGTCCTGCAAGACAGAATCTTGCGATCGACGAAGATGGAAATTGCAAGTGTTCCGAATCTGAGGGAGGCATCCGATGGCAGAATCCGTTGGCTTCATTGGTCTGGGGATCATGGGCGAGCCCATGGCGTTGAATCTGGTCAAGGCCGATTATCAGGTCAGCGTCTACAACCGGACTCACAAAAAGACCCAGCCTCTCGAGCGGGCCGGGGCCCGCGTGGCCTCGACCCCCGCAGAGGCTGCCCGAAACGCCGACTTCGTAATGAGTATCGTCAGCGATTCCTCAGCTTCCGACGAAATCATCGCGGGCAAAGAGGGCGTTCTCCAGACGCTGAAGCCCGGCGCCATCGTGATCGATTCTGCCACCATTAGCCCCGTGGTCAGCCGCAGACTGGCCTGCGCAACGGCCGGGAAGAAAGCGAACTTCCTGGATGCCCCGGTCACGGGAAGCAAACAGGGCGCCGAGAAAGGCGAACTGACTTTCATGATCGGCGGCGAGCGGGAGACGTTCGAGAGGGCGTTGCCGTTGTTGAAAGTGCTGGGCAAAAAGCATATCTATTGCGGTGCGCATGGGGCGGGCCTTTCCGCCAAGCTGGCGCAGAACGTCATCCAATCCACCATGATTGAAGTTTTCTGCGAAGGGTTTGTGCTGGCTGCAAAATCCGGCGTGCGGCCGGAGGTGATGATGGAGATCGTGCAGAACAGCCTGGCCCGCGCCGCGCTGACGGACTTCAAGGCGCCGTTCATTTTCAAAGGCGATTTTACGCCCTACTTCCCTCTCAAGTGGATGCACAAAGACGTTACGCTGGCCATGGAAGCAGCCTTCGCGGCGGGCGTGCCGATGCCGGTAACCGCGGCCGTCAAGGAGGTATATGCTTCCGCGCGCGCGCAGGGCAAAGGCGATCTGGATTACGCCGCCGTCATAACCTTCCTTGAAGAACTTGCGGGCGTAAAAGTCCGCTCGACTGATGAGGGATAGGAAAAATCCCCGGACTTTCTTGCCCGCCGAATCTTCCAGAGGGGAACGTCCGGGTAACGCGCTAAGGAAGGAACGATGCTCCACCTTCGCGCGTGGTGGTGAAGTAGAAAGTGTTTCTGCCTGTGCGCAGGTCCTTTCCATAAGTGAATACGAGGGCGACACCGCCCAGCACCTTCAGCTTGAGCGATGCCCCCGTGTCCCAGAGCCACTGGCGGGAGCCAAAGCCGTCCTGGCGGTCGTAGGCCCTGCCCGTATCCAAAAACGGCGCCAGCCGCAGCTCGATCCAGGCGTTGGTGTAAAGGTCCTTGTTGACCTCCCAGTTTGAGAGCAGATAGTCGCGGCCCAGCGGCGCGTTTCCTTTCTGTCCATTTTCGGTTCCAATGTGCGCGCGGAGCGGCAGATTATTATCCCGCTCCAGTCCGAGCATGAAAAGATCGTCAAAAGGAACTCGCCCAAAAGTCTTGCCGGCGTAAAATCCCTCCGCGATTTCAAAATCGTCACCGCGGGCCTGCGGAAGCCAGTGTGCCGCCAGCGAACCTTGCACCGTGGCGAAGCGCCCGAAATCCTTGGCATAAAAATTGCCAACCGCCGCTTGAGCGCCTGAGTCAAGCCTGAACCGCTTTTCCGGGATTCTGATGAGAGCGTAATTGCTGCGCGCCCGGACTTCCGCCGCAGCGCCATTGGTCAAGACAGGGTCTCTAGTGGAAGCGCCAGATGGCAGATTGCGAAAGCGTCGGTCAGAAACACTCATTCCGAGGTCCCACGTCCAGCGGCCGCTGGCGATGGACCCGAACCCGGCGCCCAGTTCCAACTTTTCCAGGTTGAAGGCGGCGACCGGCAAGACCGGCTGAATGAAAGTACGGGAGATGTTCCAGTTTTCGTTGCGGCCGTCGGCATAGAAGCGATAGCGAAACTTGGGATTGCCAGCCAGAGGAGCAGAGACAGAAACAAAAGCGCGGCGCTTTTGACTGTCCCACCGAAAAAGAGAATGGATGTTGAGGGCGGAATGGCGAAGGTTGTAGAACTCCGGGTAAACCGTCTCATACGGCAGGCCACGCAAGACTGAAATCATAGTGCCAGCCTTGCTTCGGCCCCAGCCGTTCGTTTCCACCACGCTCAGAGTCAGGTCAAACTTTTCCGAGCCTTCAGCCGCAGGCGCCAGGTCAAGCCGATACGCGGAGAAAACTCCAAGCTGGCCAAGGCGCTCGAGTGTGGTCCTATATTGTTCCAGCGTCAGGACGCTGGCCGGCGAGCAGGTGAACGCGCGGTCGAGCAGGGCCGGGTCGATGCGAAGTTGCGGGTCCGTCGTGATCTGGTTGATTTGGGGCTTGCCGATCCGGTTCCAATATTTGAGGGCGGCTTCCAGGTTGCCGCCAAGAAAATAGATAGTTCCGAGAAAGTTGATGGCGTAGCGGTCGTGCGGGTCAAGCTTCAAGGCGCGGTGAAGGTGTCGTTCCGCCTCCGGGAAGCGCTGCCGCTTGAAGGCAACGCCGGCAAGCTCCTCCGGGAAACGCTTGTCCTGCGGGTATTTCGTTTCGCCGGCTGCAAGTGCGGCCTGCGCTTCTGTCCATCGCTCCAGCGCGGCGAAGGCCAGGCCGCGATAATAATCCTCATCCGCCGATTCGGTTCGGCATTGGCCGGTCGCCTCCAGGATGTGGCTCCACTCGCTTTGGTCCGTAAACTTTTGCAGTTCGGCAGCGCTGCGGCAGGCGTTCTGAGCGTGTGAAGCTGGAGGCAGGGCCAGCAGAAGCAGGAAAATGGCCGGCCTGATTCTCAATGGGCCGGCTCGGGGAGCGCCAGCAGGGTCCAGTTGTGCATCGGCCGCCATCGCGCCTCAAAATCCCTGAGGTCCATCTTCAAGAGCTTTCGCTGCGCCGGATCATTCACCAGAATAACTCCGTCCTGGCTTTCAAGCCCAACCACCACGACGTAGTGGAGCGGCCCGGATTGCCCAGTGTCTTGCAGGCAAACGATGAGCGGCCGTCCTTTGGCCAGATGGTGCTTCAGGTCTTCCGGCGTGCCGCGAAAGGCAAACACGCGAAATCCATTCTCGCGGAAATAGCGCTCCATGTCGGAGGCATAAATGCCTTTGGCTTGCTTGCGGTAAAGCGCTTGCTGAATGCGGCCGGCGTCAACGGCGGGGGCGGCGGATGAATCCTTACTCCAGTACTGCATCACCATCGAGATGCAGGCTGCGCCGCACCCGTTGGCCTGCTGCCGGACGAAGGGAACGTCCAGCCAGAGTCCCGCGCCCGCCGCCAGAGCCCCGGAGAGCACTGCTGGAAGCAGAGCCGGTATCCACGCGCCCGGCCGCATAACGCCTCGCATAGCTCTCAAGTCGCGATGATAACAATGACCGCCGTGGCAAGCGCGATCAGGATGTATGTGATTTGCTGATTGGTCAAGGCGCCGGCGGCGAAGTCCTTCTGTGCTTTATCGGCGCGTGAGGCAAGCCGCGCCAGTTCCTGGTTGTTCAGCGTAGGAACAGCTTTCTTGACCTGAACGGCATTGAGGTGAGCGGATTTCAGGGCTTTTTCAGCCTGCGCAGATGAGAAAAACTTCTCGACTTTGTCGATGTTCTGCTGCCGCGAGCGGGCAGCGGAGGCGGTAGCCTGCTGAAGCTCCGCGGGTGAAACGATGTGGTCCTGGGTCGCCGCCAGCAAAGGAGCCTGAAACACAAACGTCAGGGCACAAATCAGAGAGGCAATGAGGATTCTGGAAGTCGAAGGCTGCAAGGTGGTTCCTCCTTTTCGAACATTGATTGCCCCTCCCCCGATTCTCTATTCTACGGGTCAGAGAACGATTCGACAAGCCGGTGGGATTTTGGGCGTGGCGTTCCGGCTTGCATAATCAAGTAAATAAAAGGATTACCAGCGGCGGATCTATGCTTAATACACGCCTTTGACGAAGCCGCCGTCGACGGCGATGGAAACGCCTGTGATGTAACTGGCGCGCTCCGAGGCAAGAAAAACCACCATGTTGGCGAACTCCTCCGGGCTCCCCAGCCGCCCCAGCGGGACCTGCCGCGCCCAGCGCTGCTGGATCTCGCCGGGATCGACTCCTTCGGCCTTGGCCAGCCTGCCGGACAGTTCATCGAGCCGCGAGGTAAGAGTATAGCCCGGGCAGACGTTGGTGACCAGAATATTGTCTTTCCCGTATTCGTTGGCAAGGGTCTTCGCCAGCCCGCTAACCGCTGACCGCACGGAATTGGAAAGCACAAGACCGTCGATCGGTTGTTTCACTGACGAGGAAGTAATCGTGATCAGGCGGCCCCATTTGCGCTTCTGCATCAGGGGCAGCACTTCGCGCACAAAGTAGAGCGTGCTCATCAGGTTCAGGTTCACGCCCGCCTGCCAGTCCTCGACGCTGGTCTCGGAGAAAGGTTTTGCCGGGGGCCCGCCGGCGTTCGTCACGCAGATGTCCACGCGCCCGAAGCGTTCCTGGGTTTCCGCCACAAAGCGTCGCACCTGTTCATACGCCGTAACGTCAACAGCGCGCGCCAGAATATCAACGCCCGTCTCCCGGCGGATATCTTCCGCCGCCTTGTTGATCTTCGACTCTCCTCGAGAGCAAATGGCCAGCTTTGCGCCTTCGCGCGCGAGGCCAAGTGCCACGGCCCTTCCCAGGCCCTGGCTCGATGCCGCCACGATGGCGACGCGGCCTTTAAGTCCCAGATCCATTTCCCATTCTCCGTTATTGTGTGAGAAAGCCGCGGGCCATGCCGACCGGACCCTCCCCGGCAGATCGGCGCCGGCGATGGACGCCAGTGACACCGCGTTCACCTAGCTCCTGCGCAGGTAATCGTCCTGGCCCGTCATCCAATCCTGGCGGACCGGAACGAAGATCTCGAGACTAAGCGTATCTTCCAGCGCCACGACCCCGTGTGGAACATTCAAAGGAATGTGCAGGATCTCGCCCTTGCGGACAATCACCTCCTGCCCGGCGATGTCAAACTTCAGCGCCCCTTCAACGACGTAGCTCATCTGCTCATTCTCATGCTGGTGGACAGGTACAACGCCGCCTTTATCAATCGAGAGCTGCGCCATCGTCATCTTTTCGCCGTTCACCACCTTGCGCCAGATGCTGGCATTCATCTGTTCTTTTCGCATCGACTCCCACGCGAACAACTGCATAGCCATTCCTCCGATGACCCGCAAGCTTCAGAACAGGCATTTTACTCTCTGGTGTTCGGGTTTGGTGAAAGAATATGCCGGGGCCAGCCTAACAGTGGGTCGAGGTATGCCAGCCTTATGCAGGGCCTTAATTGCCTTTGGGCCTCTCACCGCCGCCGCAGGAATTTTTCTGCTGGCATTCGTCGCTCTCCTGTTGTATTTAATAGTCAATCCGTTGGAAGAGCGGGAACTCCGGGAACCATACAGTCCTGAATATGAACCTTACGTGCGCACCGTCTCTCGGTTTCTCCCGATTCCGGCTAAGATGACGGAATTCATCCTAACAGGAGGTTCCCATGCGAAGCTTGTTTCAGGCTGTCCTGCTCGCGGGCCTCGTGGTGTGGTCCGTGCCCATCGCCGCACAGCAGGACCACAGTTGCTCGGACTACAGAGTCGTCGTCAATTCTCCTGAAGACCAGCTCATGCTGGCCGTGAACGGGAGCGACGATCCCAATGCCAAAGGGGCGGCACTTGAAAAGTTTATCCAGGAGCATCAAGACTCCACCTACGTGCCCTGCGCGGAGCAGCTTCTTACAAAGAACTACGTCGCGCTCAAGCAGTACGACCAGGCCATTGCGGCCGGACAGAAAGCCGTAGCCGCCGGTTACCTGGACCTGTCCTTTATCGAGGACCTCCTGCAGGCCTATATGGCAAGCGGCAAAGCCGGAAGTGAGGCCTTTGACCTGATAATGAAGGCCCCGGCACAGGTCAAGGCGGAATCCGTTGTTGCCCGGACCCCCACGGAAAGTGACGCCCAATATGAAGCCGCGACAAAGAGCTCCTTGGAGCGCGCCCAACGCAACACCGATTTCATGGCCTATGCATTCTTCCGGCTTCTGCCCACCGTCACGGACCCCAGCCAACAGATCAAGCTGCTTGAGCTGTTTGCTCAAGTCTATCCCGATGTTGCGCAGAAGCAAGCGGGGCAATTGAACTATCGCCTGGCGATCGCCTACACACAGGCCAACCAGCCCGAAAAGGCCGACGATTACGGCGAAAAATCAATCGCCGCTGACCCCAACAACAGCGAGGTCCTCAATCTTGTTTCCTACGATTATGCCCTTCGTCGCCGCACAAACCAGGCCAAGGCCGAGGAGTACGCCAGGAGGGTCCTGACGCTGATTCCGGAAGCCAAGAAACCTGAGGGGGCGCCGGATGAGGCGTTCAAGGCCCAACAGAGCACTCAGGAAGGCATGGCTCACCTGACGCTCGGCTATCTGGCTCTTGCAAAAACCGGCGCCTCTCACCACACGGCGGGCGCCATCAGGGAACTGCAGCAGGCCGCCAACCTGCTGAGCGCCAATCCGGAGTTGCAAGGCCAGGCGTACTACTTTCTCGGGTACTCGTATGAGGCCAACTATCCGCCGGAACATCGCCAGGCTATGACTGCTTTGCAGCACGCCATCGCCATTCAAAACTCCATGCAGGGCCAGGCGCGTGAACTGCTGGCCAAAATCAAGAGCGTGGCCCAGTAGGCTGATCGCGAGGAAGCGCTGCCACGCTGAAAATTATGCTGGACTCCCCGGAAAGATCGGGAGAGGATGTAAGGATATCAAATCAGGATCGGCCCGGAATAGACCTGACCACCGACCTCCGGGTGGGAAACAGGGCCGGGAGGATAGGGGTAAAGATGAAGAAGATTGCATTAAGTCTGGCAGGAGCGCTGATTCTGTTCACAGTCGCCTGCAATCAGCAAGCTTCCAACACCAGCTCACAGTCAAGCGCGCCAGCGGACCAGAGCCAGGCCGCAGCGCCCGCAACGGGGGCGCATACCTTTTCGGGTGAAATCATGGACAGCATGTGCGCGGGCATGGGCGGCCACGAGCAGATGCTACAGGGCGGAAAAATCAAGAACGCCAAAGAGTGTACCCTCGAGTGCGCCAAGATGGGCGCCAAGTATGTTCTGTACAACCCTGCAACCAAGGCCACGTATGAGCTTGATGATCAGAAAAAGCCCGAGCAGTTTGCCGCCCAGAAAGTCACCGTGACCGGGTCTCTCGACGCCGCCACGAACACCATCCACGTGGAGAGCATCGCACCGGCAAAGTCCTGAAACGCAGCGTGCGCTGGCGTTAGCCCGCTTTCCGCCTGCATTTTCGATCAATTCGCTCTGCTCCCTCCGCAATTTCCAATCCAGGAGGGAGCAGAGTTCATCCCGCCACTGCTCGCGCGCGTCCTCACAGGGAGTGGGTTATAATAGCTTGAAACCTTCGATCGAGCAGTGTTGATATGCGATATAACAACATTCTGGAGGCCATTGGCCGCACGCCCCTCATCAAGCTCAACCGCCTGTCACGCGGCTTCAAGGCCCAGGTCTATGCCAAGTGCGACTACCTGAATCCCGGCGGCAGCGTCAAGGACCGGATCGGTATCTCCATGATCGAAGACGCGGAGATGCGCGGACGATTGAAGCCCGGCGGCACCATCATCGAGGGGACCTCGGGAAACACCGGCATGGGTCTCGCGCTGGCGGCCATCATCAAAGGCTACAAGGCCATCTTCACCATCACGGACAAGCAATCGAAGGAAAAGATCGACTTGTTGAAGGCCATGGGCGCCGAAGTCATTGTGTGCCCCACGGCCGTGGCGCCGGACGACCCCCGGAGTTACACTTCCGTTGCCAAAAAGCTCGCCAGGGAGATCCCGAACTCCTTCCATGCCAACCAGTATGACAACCCAGCCAATCCGGCCGCCCACGTTGCCTCGACGGGGCCGGAAATATGGGAAGACAGCGAAGGGCGCATCACTCACTTTGTCGCCGGCATGGGAACGGGTGGGACCATCACGGGCATCGGTCGCTATCTCAAAAAGCAGAACCCGGAAGTGAGGGTTATTGGTGTCGATCCCATGGGATCGATCCTGCACGATTTCTTTCACAAAGGCACTCGGCGCCAGGCGGAAACGTACAAGGTGGAGGGGATTGGCGAAGACTTTCTGCCCAGGGCGCTCGACTTCAGCGTGATTGACGACGTGGTCCAGGTGAACGACAAGGATTCATTCCTCTGGGCGCGCAAGCTGGCCCGCGCGGAGGCCATCTTTGCCGGCGGCTCTGCGGGCACGGCCGTTGCCGGGGCCATGAAGGTCCTGCCTTCTCTCAGCGAGAAAGATTTTGTGGTGATCTTTATTCCTGACACCGGCATGCGCTATCTGAGCAAGGTCTACAACGACGAGTGGATGCGGGACAACCGCTACTTTGAATCGGGACTTCCGCTGACCGCAGCGGACGTGGTGCAGGCAAAAGCAGCCATGGGCCAGCCGCGGGAGCTTGTGAAACTGGCGCCTTCGGACTCGCTCGACGAGGCGCTCGATCGCATGCAGATCCACGATTTTTCGCAGCTTCCGGTCTTTGAAGATGACACGCCCGTCGGCGCCCTCTATGAAGACGCCATTCTGGACCTCACGCTCCAGGGCAAGGATTTCAAAAAACTCGCGGTGCGTGAAACCATGCGCGAGGCCTTCCCGGTGTTGCCGCCCTCGGCTGTTATTGACCAGGTTACGTCCTGCATCACCCGCGACTGCCCGGCGGTCTTCATCGACCTCGGCGAGCACCGGTACGAAATCCTCACCAAGTACGACCTTCTTCACGCCATTGCGCGTTTGGTGAGGCAGCCGCAGTAGCGCGCCGGCCGCGGTTTGACAATTCCCTGCCCGCACCTGAGAATGCTATTTAAGCCAAACGAAAACGAGAGCCGAGGGCAGCCATGAGCAATCGAGTAAGTCCACAGCAGGTGCTGGAGGCGCTGAAGGGCGTCGAGGACGCAGCACAGCGCAAGGATATTGTTACGCTGGGATACGTTAAGGACGTCGAGGTGGCGTCTGACCGAACGGTGATCGTGATTGAGATGAAGACTGCCGGCTCGCCGAAGGCTAATTCCCAGCTCGCCGCTGCCGTTCGCAAGGCGGTTGAGGCGATTGGCGCACCGAGGGTGGAAGTCGAAATCGCCACCCCGTCAGCAGCCCCGCCGAAAACGCAATCGAACCTGATTCCCCGGGTGAAGGCCACCATCGCCGTGGCCAGCGGCAAAGGCGGTGTTGGAAAATCCACCGTGGCGGCCAATCTTGCCGTTGCGCTCAATCGACAGGGGGCAAAAGTCGGCCTGATGGATACTGACGTTTACGGCCCCAGCGTTCCCTCCCTGATGGGCGGCAAACAGGAACCGCACGTGGTGGAAGGCAAGCTCGAGCCGCCGGTAGAATGGGGCATCAAGATCATCTCCATGGGCTACTTTTTGCCCCACGATGAAGCCATCATCTGGCGTGGACCCATGCTGCACAAGACCATCCAGCAGTTTCTTGGCGACGTCAACTGGGGCGAACTCGACTACCTGGTGATGGACCTGCCGCCGGGGACAGGCGACATCCAGTTGAGCCTTTCGCAAACCATTCCCTTGACCGGCGCCGTCATTGTTTCAACGCCGCAGGATCTGGCGCTCGATGTGGCCTGGAAAGCGATCGCCATGTTCAACAAACTGAACATTCCGATTCTTGGAATCGTCGAGAACATGAGTTATTATGTGTGCCCGCATTGCGGCGTCCGGGAGGACATTTTCGGTCACGGCGGGGCGAAAGAGGCAGCGGACCGGCTGGGCATCCCCTTTCTCGGCGAGATTCCGCTCGATCCGGCGATCCGGATTCAGAGCGACGCGGGCCGGCCCATTGCGCTCGATCTGAATTCGCCACTGGCCGAGGTCTACCAGGCCGTGGCCAGGGCGCTGGTGGCACAGGTGGGCCGTGCCGGCGAAGAAGTTCCGCAGATTATTACAGAGTGAGGACGTGGTCTCAACTCCCAGGACGGTCCGGCTGCACGGCGAAGGCAACGAAGTGGTGATCGAATGGGCGGACGGACATCACAGCGCATTTTCGTACCGGTACCTTCGCGACCGCTGCCCGTGCGCTACATGCCTGGATTCAAACCCTGTAGCGTCCTTGGACCCGGGCCCGCTGCCGATGTTCGGCTCCGGCCCGCTGAAACCGGAAAGGGCGGAACTGGTGGGGCGCTACGCGCTGCAGATTTACTGGAGCGACGGGCATTCCACCGGCATTTATACGTTTGACTATCTGCGCGAGCTTTGTCCCTGCGCCGAATGCGAGGCAGCGCGGCAGAAGGTTGAATAGCTCGGCGTGGAATTGTTTGCCATCGAATGTTTCTGGCTTTTATCTGGGGCAGTCTAAAATTTCCTGTCCGTACCAACAAACAGTTGTCGGCGACTGAATTCCTGCGGCATTTGGCAGTGTAGAAATGAATTTTGTCGTGGAATAAGAGGGAAAAACTCATGATGATCACGCGGTTTTCCTCCATACTTGCAGGCATGGCTGTGCTTCTTCCATTCATCGCGCTAGGTACTCCCGGCCGATCGCCCTCCCGCTCATCGGCGCGCGGGCTGCTGGTGGTGGACAACAAGGGCAACAACACATTAGCGATTGTGGACCCGGCGGCCGGCAAGCAGATCGCCACGATCACCGAGACCGGGTTCACCGCACACGAAGTTGCCGTATCGCCTGACGGCAAGACAGCCTACGTTCCCATCTATGGGAATTCCGGCGTCGGCAAGCCGGGCACCGACGGCCGCACCATTGACGTCGTCGATCTTGCCAGCCGCAAGGTGGTTTCAACCATCAGTCTGGAGCGTCCGCTGCGCCCCCATTGCGCCCATTTTTCTCCCGCTGACGGGCTTCTTTACGTGTCCACGGAACTGGCCGACGCCATCACCATCATCGATCCGAGGACCAACAAGGTTGTGGGCTCCATTCCCACCGGCCAGCGCGAATCGCACATGCTGGCGTTTTCCCATGACGGCCGTCGCATTTACACCGCGAATGTCGGCCCTGGAACGGTTTCGGTGCTGGATGTCGCCGGGCGAAAGACGCTGGCTATCATCCCCATCAGCAAAGAGACCCAGAGAATTTCCGTTTCCATGGACGACCGCTACGCGTTTACATCGGACCAGACCAGCCCCCGACTTGCTGTGGTTGACACTGCCAGCCACAACGTGGCGCACTGGGTGGAACTTCCGGGCATCGGCTACGGGACGGCGCCCACGCCGGACGGACGCTATCTGATAGTTGCCGTGATTAATAAGAACCAGGTTGCCGCAGTTGACCTTAAAACCTGGAAAGTTGTTCACACCATTGACGTTCCGGCGGCGCCTCAGGAGGTGCTGGTGCGGCCCGATGGAGGAGTTGCCTTCGTCTCCTGCGACCACAGCAAGCAGATCGCAGTCATCAATCTTCACACCTGGAAAGTGGAGAAGAAGATTGATGCAGGGCCTGGTTGTGACGGCATGGCCTGGGCGGCGCATCCGTAAACGATTGGGACGGCGAGAGATCCGCTCAAATATCGTTTCCGTCACCAACCACGCAATCTCGACAATCAACAACCTCTCCTTGGAGCCACGACGACAAGCCACGACGGCTCCGCTTGACGCGGTTTTTTGGCATGTGCTATAAGTCTAGGGATTAGCAACTTACGATCAGGCCGTCTGTGTAGCCGTCCCAGCTTTTCTTAGGTTTCCAAATTTGAGGCTGTCCGGGAGATTGCCGTCTCAGTCGCCATGCGGCCGGACGTGAAGGAAGTAAAATGACTGTTTCATTAATTCTGCCGATGTTGAGCCTGCTGCTGCTGCTGCTGCTAATCGCCGTCTCACTACCGTTCTGGCCGAGGTTCTTTATGCGTGTTTCGCGCTGTTTTTCGCGTTTCGTTCTGGCGATTGAGAGCAGGTGGCCTGAGACCGTGGCGCAGGGTCTCGCAGGCGTCCAGTCCCTGCCGCGCCGAGTGGCCAGGGCTTACATGGCTGGCGCCGCCCTGATGCTGCTCAGCGCAACCACCGCTTTTGCCCAGGCGGGACAGACGACCGCTGGCGAAGCCAATCTCAAGCTTCCTGATTTCACCACGGTCAACTTCCTGGGAGTCAGCGGACACAATCTGCTGCTCTTCGGCATCCTCTTCTGCTTCTTCGGCCTCCTGTTCGGCCTCGTCATGTACAAACGGCTGAAGAACCTTCCGGTGCACCGCGCCATGGCCGACATCTCCTCGCTGATCTGGGAAACCTGTAAGACCTACTTGGTCCAGCAGGGCAAGTTCCTGTTCCTCCTGTGGATATTTATCGCCGCCATCATCATCCTCTACTTCGGAGTGCTGCTCCACTACGGGGTGTTCCGGGTGTTCATTATTCTGCTGTTCAGCGTGGTGGGAATTTTAGGAAGTTACGGTGTTGCGTGGTTCGGCATCCGAGTCAATACGTTTGCCAACTCCCGCACCGCGTTCGCCAGCCTTGAAGGAAAGCCGTATCCGGTATACAAGATTCCCGTCCGCGCCGGCATGAGCGTGGGGATGATGCTCATCAGCGTTGAGCTGCTGATGATGCTGATAATTCTGCTGTTCGTTCCGGGCGATTACGCCGGCCCGTGTTTCATCGGCTTCGCCATCGGTGAGTCGCTGGGCGCGGCGGCGCTGCGAATCGCCGGCGGCATCTTCACCAAGATCGCGGACATCGGCGCCGACCTGATGAAGATCGTCTTCAAGATCAAGGAGGACGACGCGCGCAACCCGGGCGTGATCGCCGACTGCACAGGAGACAACGCGGGCGATTCCGTGGGCCCCAGCGCTGACGGGTTTGAAACTTACGGCGTGACGGGCGTGGCGCTGATTACGTTTATCCTTCTGGGCGTCAAAGACCCCGTTATTCAGGTGCAGCTCCTGGTCTGGATTTTCGTCATCCGCGTTGTGATGCTGGTTGCCGCAGCGGCTGCTTACTACGTAAGCGGAGCACTCTCCAGCGCCCGTTACGCGCAGGCCGCCAGTATGAATTTTGAAGCGCCCCTCACCTGGCTGGTCTGGCTCACCTCGATTGCCTCCATCGGCCTGACCTACCTAAGCTCGGCCTTCATCATTCCGGACCTTGGCGGCGATCCCTCGATGTGGTGGAAGCTTTCAACCATCGTCTCCTGCGGCACTCTGGCCGGCGCTGTGATCCCTGAACTCGTCAAGGTGTTCACCTCCACCGAAGCCCGGCACGTGAAGGAGGTGGTGACCTCGGCTCGCGAAGGCGGCGCCTCACTCGACATCTTGTCCGGCTTTGTTTCGGGCAATTTTTCCGCCTACTATCTGGGCCTCACGATGATGGTGCTGATGAGCATCGGCTCGTGGGTCAGCTTGCACGGCCTTGAAAACATCATGCTGGCCGCGCCGGTGTTTGCTTTCGGGCTGGTGGCTTTCGGCTTCCTGGGAATGGGGCCGGTAACGATTGCCGTAGATTCCTACGGCCCGGTCGCCGATAACGCGCAGTCGGTTTACGAACTCTCGCTCATCGAGCATGTTCCCAATGTGGAACAGGAGGTGAAGCGCGATTTCAACATGGAGGTGAACTTCGAGCAGGCCAAGGAAATGCTGGAAGCCAACGATGGCGCCGGCAACACCTTCAAGGCCACGGCCAAGCCTGTGCTGATCGGGACGGCGGTGGTTGGGGCCACCACCATGATTTTTGCCACCATCATGGCCCTGACCAATGGCCTGACCACCAACGTGGACAAGCTTTCGCTGCTCCACGCGCCGTTTGTCCTGGGGCTGATTTCCGGCGGGGCCATCATCTACTGGTTCACGGGGGCCTCAACGCAGGCTGTCACCACCGGCGCCTATCGCGCGGTGGAGTTCATCAAGGCCAACATCCGCCTGGAAGGAGTGGAAAGGGCCTCGGCGAGCGACAGCAAGAAAGTGGTCGCCATCTGCACGCAGTACGCGCAGAGCGGCATGTTGAACATCTTTATCTCGGTGTTTTTCGTCACCCTGGCTTTCGCTTTCTTTGATCCTTTCTTCTTTATCGGATACCTGATCTCGATTGCCATCTTCGGCCTTTACCAGGCCATCTTTATGGCCAACGCAGGCGGCGCCTGGGACAACGCAAAGAAAATTGTCGAAGTGGAACTGAAAGAAAAAGGGACGCCCCTGCACGACGCGACCGTGGTGGGCGACACAGTTGGCGACCCGTTTAAGGACACCTCCTCGGTGGCGTTGAATCCGATCATTAAATTCACGACCCTGTTCGGCCTGCTCGCCGTGGAGCTCGCAGTCCGGCTGACGGCAACCAGCGGATCGGGATTGACGCATTTCCTGGCGGCGGTGTTCTTCGCCATCTCGTATTACTTTGTGTATCGTTCGTTCTATGGAATGCGCATTGGGGCGAAGGAAAAAGCCCAGGCCGCAGCCCAGTAAGCCGTGGCACGGCCATCCTGGCGGTGTTCTAACACGGGCGGGACGCCCGTGCCACATCGCGGCATTGTAAAGAACTGGCAGACAAACCTCGCTAGAATCCCTTGGCCTCGCTCTTGATCTTTCTGGCCAGTTTTTCCGCCTCGTCCGCCTTCTTGATGATTTCCAGGGAGAGTACGTTTTCATTGGATTTTTCGATCTCAGCCTGGAGTGACTTGGCGAGGTCCGCAAGGTCCTGGGCGTGCGCCTTCAACTTCTTGAAGTTATCATCCAGAATGGCCTTTTTCCGCTTCTCGCCGGGTTTGGGGAAGATGTCCGGCGGCTCCGCGGAAGGGAGCCGATTGCGTTGGGGAGTGGGAGATTGCTGCGGCTGGGTTTGGGTGGGAGACCCCGGATATTCGCCAATCGACTGCCCGGCCGCTCGTGGGGGACCTCCAGCGAGCACCGCAAACGTAGCCAGGAGGATTATGAGAAGGGTCGTCCTTGGGCCGCCTGAGCGGCAACCCTGCCCATTGGAGATTCGGGTAGCTCTCGCCATATCATTCACCCCTTCCCGGTTCCGCCGCGCGGCCCCTGCTGTCAATCGGAAATTCCTTATCTCATTTTAATCGCCCATTCTGACACATACAATTTGTAATCTAAACGGATTTCCGCGAGACATCCACGAGGCAAACCCGGCGGCGGGGCAGGTCCCCGCGGCTGTGGCTTGTCATCAAGTACAGAGCCCGTCTCCGCTTTCCTGCCGAAACCGCCGGCCGATGCCAGGAGGCCGCGTTAAGAAGGCTCTAAAGCATTGCCTGGCGTTGCCGATAACTAGAAAGACATCAAAATCGCACGGCCTCGAGGCCGCACGGCGCTCCCGGGCCGGACGTGGCTTCGCGAGTCGAGCCAACGCGCTTGCTGCCGCGATTGATAAACCTGGAGGTCCCGCTTGTGGGGAAGAAGAGAAGCTGTGATTGAGCAAAGAGGACGGCAGAGCGAGAGAATCAGTCTTGCTTTGCCGGTCGAGGTGATCGGAAACAATCTTTTTGGCGACATTTTCCTGTGCGAAGGCTGGACCGAAGTGGTCAGCCAGACTGGCGCGCGCGTCCGCCTAAAGCAGAACCTGGCGCCGGACCAGGAGATTACGCTTCGGTGCCTTGAAACAGGCAAGGAAGCATCGGCCCGCGTGGTGGCCCGTGTGAATGGAAAATCAAAGCAGAACGTTTACGGGATCATGCTATTAGAGCCGGAGGCCCAACCCTGGGGCATTAACTTCCCGCCCAGAGGAGATTCGGCCGGATCAGTGGGCAGAATTGTTCTTGAATGTCTCACCTGCCGTACGCGCGAACTGGTCTATCTCGACGGATTTGAGCTGGAAGTGCTTGAATCCAGCGAGACTTTGTCGCGCTTTTGCCGGCGCTGCGCCGACGCCTGCCTGTGGAGAAAATCCTATGAGGCGCTTCCCGGCGTGGCAGATGACCCCGAATCCTCCGACAGGAGCGGTCAGGAAGACCGCCGCGATCCGCGCCGCGATGTGCGGACCATAGCCTGCATCCAAAACGGCGAGGGAGAGGAACTGGTCAGGGTGCGCAATGTTTCCCGAAGCGGCCTCTGCTTTGAAGGCCGCCGGCCCTACCCAAAGGACAGCCAAATCGAGATCGCGATTCCCTACTCATCGGGTGGCGGAAACATCTTTCTGCCGGCCCGCATCGCTCGCGTGCAGGGCCTGCCCACCGGCGCCGTCACCCTTTACGGCGCGGAGTATGTCCGCCGCTAGCCATGGTCAACTTCCCGCAGGCCCTTGGCCGGGCTGCCATCGGCCAATCTGTTCGGCAAGATGGTCAATCCGGTTCAGAATTTCCTGATAGGCGGCGCCTTCCGCACGGTCTTTCTTCTTTTTAAAAGCGAAGGATCCGTCCCGGTTCAGCACCGCCCGCTCAATCTCTCCGAGCGATGGGATACCCTGGCGGTTGGCGGCTTCTCTAAGCTCGTCCATGCTGATCAACTCCTTCTTCAACGATTCCGGCTGAACCCTGCCGCTTGCGATAAGAACCACTCCCGAGTCAGGAATGCGGCGGCGCTTCCTGTCATACTCAAACGCGAACCGGACAACCAGGTAATTGACCCCCAGCAGTGTCGCGGCGCCGATCAACCCGCCCGTAACGGAATTATCGTTGCCGATGATGGCGTTCTGAACGGTGTTGGATATCGTCAGAAGGACAACCAGGTCAAAGGCATTCAGTTGCGCCAGTTGCCGCCTTCCGGCCAGCTTCAATGCCGCCACCAGGAATAAGTACACGATAACAGCCCGAAGGACCTTGTCGATCACCGGCAGGCCGGGAATAAACAGGTCAGTCCAGAGTTTTGCGTGCATACGGGGCTCCTTATCGGGAGTTTTGATGGATGGGCGCAGTCTGCGCGGTCCCCGGAGGCAGGGCCATTGCGCCATCACCACCAATCCTATGATGCTTAAAAGGAAATAACCACTTTTCTCCGAAATAGCAGGCTACCGGAACCCGGCGGCAATTGGCGGGTGAACAGGCCGTGCAGTCGTGATATGATTTCAAAATCGACCAGGAAAATGGCATTCTCTTACGGGGACCATCCCCAACCAAGGAGGGCCATCGCATGAACAATAACCGAGAGAGACCGACACGGAGAGACTTCCTGGGCCGGATGGCTGTGGGGATCGCCGGAATAACCGGGAGCAGCTTCGGTCCCTCAGCAATGGAGAAGACCTTGGCAGATCAAAATTCGCAAGGCATGATCTATCGGACGCTGGGGCGCAGCGGAGAAAAGGTTTCACTGCTTGGGCTGGGCGGATATCACATCGGAATGCATTCAAGCGAGCAGGACAGCATTCACCTGATCCGGACGTCCATCGACCGCGGCGTCACTTTTATGGACAACTGCTGGGACTATAACAATGGCGCGAGCGAGATGCGCATGGGCAAAGCGCTCCAGGACGGTTACCGGCAGAAAGTTTTTCTGATGACCAAGACTGACTCTCAGGTTAAAAGCGCCTGGGAACAACAGCTCCACGAATCCTTGCAGCGCCTCCAGACCGATGTGATTGACCTGATCCAGTTCCATGAGGTGATTCGCATGGGCGACCCGGACCGCATCTTCGGGCCGAACGGGGCCTTCGAGGCCGCGCTGGCCGCCCGCAAGGCGGGCAAGGTGCGGTATATCGGCTTCACAGGACACAAGGACCCGGCCATCCACCTGAAGATGCTCAACACCGGATTCGATCATGGGTTCACCTTTGACGCTGTCCAGATGCCCCTGAACGTGCTCGACGCGCATTACCACAGTTTCGCGCATCAGGTTGTCCCGGTCTGCGTAAAACACGGCATCGGAGTGCTGGGCATGAAGCCGCTGGCCGATGGGGCCATTCCCCGCAACAACGTGCTTCCGGCCATCGATTGCCTGCACTACGCGATGAACCTGCCCACTTCTGTCGTGATCAACGGCTGCGAATCAATGGACCGCCTGGAGCAGGGGCTTGAAGCCGTGCGCACTTTCAAGCCGATGAGCGAAAGTGAGCTGGCCGCGCTGCTGACAAGGACAGCGAAGGCTGCGGCCAATGGAGGCCTCGAACTTTTCAAGACTTCGCACACCTACGACGGCACTTATCAGAATCCCCAATGGCTTGGCTAGGGGACGCGCGGGAGGGAAAGTTATGAAACTTAAAGTTAGCGCCGGAATCGCAGTTCTCTGCGTATTCACAGCCTCGCTGGCTGCCCAGCCTCAGAAGCATCCATCGGTCGCTTCCGGCGCGCCGGAGACGTCCGCAGAACGCCTCCACTCGATGCTCGGCCAACAAGGAAAAGTTCTGGTGCTCGATGTGCGTACGCCTGAAGAATACGCCAAAGGGCATATACCCGAAGCCGTTAATGTTCCGATTGACACCCTCGCCGCGAAAGTCCGGGAAATGCACGTCTCAAAGGAAACGACCATCGTCACCACGTGCGAACACGGCGGACGCAGTTCCCGCGCCGCATTGGAACTCAGGAAGATGGGTTATCAGGCCACGTCTTTTTGCCGCATCGCTTCCTGGCAAAAAGATGGTTACAAGGTCGAGAATGGGGAGGCAACGCCCCGCTCAAAATGAAGATGCCGCGGACGGCCGGCATTTTCCGATTGCAGGCGAAGGATCAACCCGTGGCGAGAAAAGCGCCTGCGGCAGAAACTGCCGTTCCGAAAATCAGACAAACGTCTGGCAAGCCATAGAAGCTCATGGAAACTCTTGTCCAATTTTCCAATGCGCGGCGCAAATTGCTGCGCGGCATGCTCCATCGGCCGGCCAGCGGCCGCGGCAGGTTACCCGCGGTCGTCTTTTTCCATGGCTTCACCGGCGATCGGATGGAATCCCATTGGATTTTTATCAAGTGCGCCCGCGCCCTGGCGGGCCAGGGGATTGCCAGCCTGCGGTTTGATTTCTATGGTTCAGGCGAATCGGATGGGAGCTTTTGCGAAGCCACTCTCCAGAGCGAAATCGCCGATGCCCGGTCCGCCGTCCGTTTCATGCACCGGCAAAAAGGGATCGACGCGGGCAGGCTGGGACTGTGCGGGCTTTCTCTGGGAGGCTGCGTGGCAGCCTGTGTCGCGCCCGCAGCAGACGCCAAAGCTCTGGTCCTGTGGAGTGCCGTGGCGCATCCGGCAATTCTCCAGCAGCTACCCGGCAGCCTGGGGAAACCATCGCCCACCGGCGATTTTGAATACGATGCCCGCCTCATCTCCGCCCGCTTCGTAAGGGAGGCCGCCAAAGTCGATCCGCTCAAGGCCATCCGCCGGTTTCGAAAGCCCATGCGTATCATTCATCCCGGCAAGGATGACACCGTTCCACTCTCCCACGCAGGAGATTTTTTGCAGGCGTCGGGCGCCATCATCAAGCAGAAAGTCATCATCCCCGGCGCCGACCACACCTTCACCTCCATCGCCTGGGAATCTGCGGTGATCGAGCAGACCGTCGAGTGGTTCCGGCGTTATCTGTAGCCCTGATTGCCCAGGTCCCGCGCGCCCGGATTTACCAGGGTCCCAACATCGCTATTGTTCGGCTCATCTCTTGCGGTCGGGTGATCGGTTCCCCGCATGATATCTTCATGTCCGTCATTCTCGATATAATGACCGTATAAATGGTTGAAGGGACCGGACCTGAGCATCGGCACTCCGCAAAAAGGCTGGATTCTGGCACTGGCCATTGCGCTGGCGGCCGCGGCGTGGCTTTGGCGTCCCTCGGCCGGCACCATCAGGAAAGGAGTTGGAAGCATGGCCGAAGCTGGCGCAAACCCGGTTTCGCACGACTACACCAACCATCTCATCCACGAGAGCAGCCCCTATCTGCTGATGCACGCCCACAATCCCGTGGACTGGTATCCCTGGGGCCAGCAAGCCTTTGACCTCTCGAAGCGCGAAAACAAGCCCATCTTTCTTTCCGTCGGCTACTCCACCTGCCACTGGTGCCACGTGATGGAGCGCGAGTCGTTCACCAACCCCGAAATCGCGCGCATCATGAACGAGAACTTTGTGAACATCAAAGTGGACCGCGAGGAGCGCCCGGACGTTGACAAGGTCTATATGACCTTTGTGCAAGCCACTACGGGCGGCGGGGGCTGGCCGATGTCCGTTTTCCTCACACCCGACCTCAAACCCTTTTTCGGCGGCACCTACTGGCCTCCCGTTGACCGCTACGGGCGCCCGGGCTTCAGCACCGTCCTCGAGCGGGTTGCCGAGGCGTGGAAGAAAGATAACGCGCGCATTGAACAATCCGCTGCCGATGTGGTGGAGCATCTTGAAAAATCCGTCAACGCGCCCTCGCCCGGGAAAGCGAACATCACGGACGCAACCCTCAGCAACGCCTATCAGCAGATCAAGTCAGGTTACGATCCCGCGAATGGCGGCTTCGGCGGCGCGCCCAAGTTTCCGCGGCCGGTGGTCTTCAACTTTCTTCTGCGCTATCACGTCCGCAGCGGCGACCAGCCCGCGCTCCAGATGACTCTGAACACCTTGCACGCCATGGCGGACGGCGGCATCCACGACCACCTGGGCGGCGGTTTTCACCGTTACTCGGTGGACGCAAAGTGGCACGTGCCGCACTTCGAAAAAATGCTCTATGACCAGGCGCAACTGGCCATCGCCTATCTCGATGCTTACCAGATCACGCACGACCCGTTTTACGCGGGCATCGCGCGCGACGTTCTCGACTACGTCCTGCGCGATATGCGCAGCGCGCAGGGAGGATTTTTCAGCGCCGAAGACGCTGACAGCCAGATTGAAAAAGACAGGCCCGAACACGGCGAGGGAGCGTTCTATCTGTGGACTGCCGGCGAGATCGAACAAGTTCTGGGCCCGGATGCAGCCAAGATTTTTGACTACGCCTATGACGTTGCGCCCGACGGCAACGTCGCCCCGCAGAACGATCCCCAGGGGGAGTTCACGGGGAAGAACATTCTCCAGGTGGCGCATTCCGTCGAGGAAGCCGCAAAACAGTTTGGCAAGTCTCCTGAAGAAATCCGCGCCACGCTCGCCGATGCCCGAAGCAGGCTGCTTGCGGCCCGCGACCAGCGCCCGCGCCCCCCTCTGGATGACAAAGTTCTGACTTCCTGGAACGGCCTGATGATTTCTGCTTTCGCGCGCGCCGGACAGGCGCTCGGCGAGCCTGCCTACGTCCAGGCGGCACAGGGCGCGGCGGATTTTATCAAGTCCAAGCTCTACGATGACCAGACTGGTCTGTTGATGCGCCGCTACCGTGAGGGCGAGGTGGGAATCAGCGGGTTTCTGGATGACTACACCGGCCTCATCCAGGGATTGCTCGATCTGTACGAAACCTCATTCCGCCTCTCGGACCTTACCTGGGCCATTCGACTCGAGGAAACCCAGGACCACCTCTTCTGGGATGACCAGGGCGGCGGCTATTTCCAAACCACCCAGAACGACAAGTCCATCCTGGTGAGAATGCGGGACGCTTACGACGGCGCCGAGCCTTCCGCCAATTCCGTTGCTGCCATGAATCTGCTGCGGCTCGTCGAAATGGCCAACCGCCCGGACTGGCGCGAAAAAGCCGATCAGGTCTTCGCCGCCTTCAGCCGCCAGATCGAGCACGCTCCGGAAACCCTCCCCCAGATGATTTGCGCCGTGGACTTCGCCCTCTCGAATCCACTGCAGGTTGTCATCGCCGGCGATCCCTCCCGGCAGGACACACAGGAACTGCTGGCCGTGGTGTACCAGCGGTACCTGCCCAACAAGGTCCTCTTCCTCGTGGATGGCGCAGATGGCAAGCAGCTTGCCGGATGGCTTCCCTTCATCGCCGGCATGCATCCCATCGGCGGCAAGGCCACCGCTTATGTCTGCCAGAACTACGCCTGCAAACTCCCCACTTCCGATCCCGCGCAAGCAGCACGCTTGCTCGAAGAGAGCAGGACGTTCCCCAAACCTTGAAGGCTTCCCCAGGGCTCGGAGCTTTGGCTGGCTGCACTTCAGGGGCTGAAAGAGTCTGCGTGAGAACTCGAAGCCGCAACGAGGAATCAACAACTTGCGGGCCAAGGCATCCTTGTAACTTATTGATTTCTAGTAGCCCACTTATGTTGCCACGCAGACTCTTCAGCCCCGACATTCGCCGTGCCTCCATTCTGACGGCTTCAGCCGCTGAAGCAATCATCGGGAAATTCCACAGGACTGACCCGCCCCTCCTGACTTCTGGCTCCTGGCTCCTGACTTCGAGCCTCTCCCGCCGATTTTGCTTGACTTTAGTAGGCTAGGTATGGTAACCTTAGCTAATTCTTCCCGGTAAGGCGCGGGGCCGGGCGCGCGTCTTGCAGTGGGACAGACAAAATCCGCCAGGTTAAAACAGCGAACGTTACGGTGCAGGAGCAGGGAGTGGAGCGTGGTGTGCGTAGCGCGCGGTCCATGGTTGGGCCGGCGGTTTGCTCAGTAGCGGGTTACGAATGCGTGTCGGTGACGAGCGAATTTTTGCAATCCTCAAAAAGCCATTTTCGCGCTGGTTTTGAGGCAAATGGGACAAAAAAACACGTTTTTTGAAAAACGAACCGGAGAAGTTGCTGAAAACAAACAGAAATTGGCCAAAAACAAACCGGAACAAACCGGAAAACAAAGCGGAGAAGTTGTTGAAAAAACGTGCCTGTGGAAAAGACAAACCGGAACGAACCGAAAAACGAAGCTGGCTATGTCATTGAAAATACAGGACAGCCAAAAATGCTCGCCTTGTGACAGGCAGCGGTTGGCAAAAGCCTCTCGCCCCGCTGCGGCCCGCACCTTCAACGGAATCATGATTGATGATTTGTTTATCACCGACTGCCAATCCTCAAAGTGCGCGCCCGCGAAGGGACCCGTGGCTGGGCAGCAGAACTTGCCCGTGCGCTGCCTGATGGTGGAGCGGTGAAAGACCACGAATCCCGGGCGCTGCAGGGTGAAGTCAAGAGTTTGGCGGAACGCTGGCCGCGACTCTGGGGATCGCCGGGAGCCGCGGCGGCTGTTCTGTTTTTCACCCTCGGCATGGGAATTGCGCCCTGCCTGGTTCGGGCCCAGCAGGGCCAGACGAAACCCCATGTTATGCTGGACCCGCAGGTGCAGGTCGAACCGGCGATACCTCCCAGGAAAACGCACCGCTTCTTTGACAGGACCAACCTGGCGCTGTTTGTTGGTGTGGCGGCGGTTCGCGCGCTCGATTACACCTCGACGCAGCATTTCCGGAGCCAGGGCAACACCGAGGTGCTGTTAACCAACAGCATCGTGGACAACAGGCCGCTCTTCGCTGGCATCGAGGCTGCGGGGACGCTGGCCTCGATCGGAGTTTCCTATTGGCTGCACCGGACGGGCCATCATAAGCTGGAGCGGTGGATTTCCATCGTCCACATTGGCGTGGGTGCGGTCGGAGATGCTCACAACTATTCGCTGGGCGCAGCCCATTAAAACGACTGGGACAAGCGCGCGCGGAGGCGGCCCCGCGCAATTGCAAGCTTGGGAAAAGTTCGACTAAAATATCAGATTGGCACGGGTGACCCCTCTGGGTTTGCCCTGCCACGGGAACCCTACAGCGCGTGAAATCTTTGGTTAAGCACCACAATCGCAGGTTCCGTTCCTTCCGCTGGCTGCTGCTGGTGGCAGTCGTCGGAATGCTCCTGTTGTTTGCTCCCCGCCTTGGCCGAAGCGACAGTTTTGTTTTCTACTTCCCGAAGTCTCGATCCATCCTTCAGACTCGAACTTACGGCAACGCCCAGTATCTTCCCGTGCTCCCGGTCCTGAACCTCTTCGGCACCATCGAGGACCTGAAAAACAGGAGGAAGGCCCTGGAGTTGCGGTTCAACGGCACGCACATCAGGCTGCAGGATAACAACCCTACGGTCAGGCTGAACAACGCCCGCGTCAAGCTGGCCCAGCCCGTTCGTTTCATGGATGGAGCGTGGATGGCGCCGGTGGATTTTGTGACCACCGTCCTTCCCACGATCATCAACCAGACCGTCGAGTACAAGCGGGGCGAGAACCGCATTTTTGTGGGTGGGATGCGGCCGAATTCCTTCACCCTCCACCTGTCACCGCTCCAGGCAGGCGCGCAGCTCACCATTCAATTTACGGAGCAGGTTAACCTTCGCACGGCGGCACAGAACGGGAAGTGGATTCTCTACCTGGGCAATAATCCCGTCGAGCCCGTTGAGTCCAGCTTCGATTTCAGCAATCCCTACGTTTCGCAGGTGAAATTCGACGACCACGACGGGCTGCCCAAGCTGATTGTGACTCCTTCAGCGGCAGGCTTTGACTTCTACCCCAAACTTGGAGAAGGCGGCAAGGTGCTGATTGCCACTGTCATAAAGCCAGGCGCAACAGTGGCGCAGCAGGCCCCGGCGCCATCTCAGCCGCCGGTTGCTGCTGCCCCCGTTCCGGGCAAACCTCCCGCCGCAGTCCCGCCCCAGGCGGGGGGTCCCGCGGTGGCGCCGGCCATCCCTTCGCTGCCGGCCGTGGTGCTTGATGCGGGACACGGTGGCTCCGACCTTGGGGCGCAGGGAAAAGACGGCATGCTTGAGAAGAACCTGACGGCGCGCCTTGCGGCCCAGGCGCAGAAAGCGCTCCAGGCCACCGGCAAGTACCGGGTTGTCCTCACTCGCACCAGCGACGTGAATGTCGGCTTCGACCAACGCGCCGCGGAAGCCAACATCGCGCATCCCGTCGCTTTCATTTCGTTCCATGCGGGCGAACTTGGACAATCGACTCCCCGCGTGATGGTGTACAGTTACCGCCCTTCCTCGCCGCTCGCCATGACCACCGGCCCGGACCCGCAGCCCCTTTTTATCAATTGGGATAAAGTGCAACTTCGCTATATGAACCAGAGCAACCGTCTCGCGCAGGAGTTGCAGCAGGACCTCGAAAGGACCACGAAGGTGGCGTCCACTCCACCCATGGAAGTTCCCATGAGGGTTTTGCAGAGCATCGCCGCGCCTGCTGTGGCCATTGAAGTCGGAAGCCTTTCGCCGCAGAGCGATTCCGCCGCGCTCACCAACCCAGCCTTCCAGCAGCAGATCAGCGAAGCGATCGTTGCGGCCGTCGGCGCGATTACAGGAGGGCGACAGTAACCATGTCCCAGCGCGCGCTGATATTGACCATTGTTATCGCAGTCGTCCTGGCAGCGGGAATTTATTATCTTGGGACCCTTCGGCGCCACCTCGCCCCAACCGCCGAGAGCACCTTGCGTTCTGAACAGACCGCGCGAACGCAATTGAACGAGGAGGCCCTGCAGCAATCCGGAGGCCAGGCGCAGACCATCACGCTTTATTTTCCCTCCTATGCGGCGGGAAATCTGCTGCCGGAGACGCGGTCATTGAAGCTCTCTTCAGATAACATTACGGCCGTGCGGCAGATCCTTCTGGCCCTCATCGAAGGTTCGCACCAGGGGCACGGCACGGCCCTTTCACCGTCCACAACCGTAAGGGCCGTCTTCCTCTCGCAGGATGGGACCGCCATCATCGACCTTTCACAGGAAGCTCTGGCGGACTTTCAACCGGGAATTGAAAGTGAAAACCTGGCCATTTATTCCATTGTGGACTCGCTCTGCGCCAACATCGCTCAGTTGAAGGAGGTAAGGTTCCTTGTACAGGGCGAGGAAGTCCAGACTCTTGACGGCCACATCGACCTGACCGGCAATTTCGCTCCTGAGCCGTCATTGATTGCTCAGACACAATAAACCAGGAGAAGTTATGTCCTCTACACCCAAGCCGCTTTCGGGCCTCCTCTATTCCGGCGGGAAACTCGTGCGGGCCGGCCACCGGAATGCGACAGAGATCCGGCCCGTCGAAATCATCCCCGGCTTCATCTCCAGCGCCGAAGGCTCAGCGTTGATGCGTCTGGGCGAAACCCGGGTGATTTGCACGGCATCGGTGGAATCAGGAGTGCCCGCCTTCCTGAAAGGTACGGGCAAAGGCTGGATATCAAGCGAATACGCCATGATCCCTCGGGCGACTGAAATCCGAACTCCCCGCGAGGTAACCCGCGGCCGGCCCAGTGGCCGTACGATGGAAATCCAGAGATTGATCGGCCGGTCTCTGCGCGCCGTCGTAAACCTCGAGAAACTGGGAGAGCGGACCGTCTGGATCGATTGTGACGTCATTCGCGCCGACGGCGGCACGCGCACAGCGTCCATCACCGGCGCCATGGTCGCGCTCGCGCTCGCGCTCAGGAAGCTCAAGGAACAGAAGGTGATCTCTGAAATTCCATTAAACGATTTCGTGGCCGCCATCAGCGTGGGGATTATCCGGAAAGAAACACTGCTCGACCTCGATTATTCAGAAGACTCCAGCGCCGAGGTCGATATGAACGTCGTGATGACGGGTTCGGGCCGCTTTGTGGAAGTGCAGGCAACGGCTGAAGGTCTGCCCTTTGGCAACGAGGATATGACCGGGCTGATTGAGTTGGCACGGCCGGCCATTCAGCAATTGGTTGCAATGCAGAAGTCGATTACCAAGGTTGAGCGGCCGGCCGCGCGCGCCTGATGTTGCAATTCCAGGCATTCAATTGGCCAGGCCCAGACTCTGACCAGGCGCGGGGATTTAAGAATTGGAGCCAGCTCAACTTCCCACTTCCGTGATGCTGACTGTTTATCTTGCCTCAACCAATCCAGGAAAGCTGCGCGAATTCAGGGGCGCCGCCGAAAGTCGTGGGATTGAAGTTGAACTTCTTCCCGGCATCGAAAACCGGCCCGTCTGCGTTGAGGACGGAAATACGTTTGAAGAAAACGCCTGCAAGAAGGCGCTCTATTACAGCCAGTGGAACGACGGCATGATCTTCGCCGATGATTCCGGCATCTCAGTGGATGCCCTGGGCTCCGGCCCGGGAGTCTATTCCGCCCGCTTTGCAGGACCCCAGGCGGATGATGAAGCCAACAACCGCAAGCTGCTTCGCGAACTGGCCGGCGTACCTCCATCCGGCCGTACCGCGCATTATGTCTGCGTGATTGCTCTTGCCCGGCGCGGAGCCATTTTAACCGTTGTTGACGGCAGGGCTGACGGGCTCATCACAGAAGGACCAATAGGGACCGGAGGGTTCGGCTACGACCCGTACTTCTATTATCCTCCCTTGAACAAAACTTTCGCCGAACTGCGCATCGAGGAGAAATTCGAGATTTCGCATCGCGGAAAGGCGTTCAGGAAGCTGCTCGAATACGTCCAGGCACTATGCCCTGACAGTTAATTCTCCGGGGAGCGCCTGGCGGTCTCCCTATCAGGGACGCCAGGATCGGATTAGGAGTTTCCTGGGTCTCGGATGCGCGAATCGGGGCAGGCTGATGACCAGATAAATTTTACAGGGATAGTTACTGGTTAGGGTATTTTTTAGACTTCGAGCCAAACTTATCAATTCATTCCAAAGCACTTACTGCTGCAAGGAATTTGGCAGCCAGAATGCATTGAGGCACAACGTAGTAACTTAGAGCTGCCGGGGAGATAAAATAATGAATCCAAAAAGATTTTCCAGGATAATGGCCGTGGCAGTGGGTCCGATGTTGTTGCTCAGTACGGGCTGCATCGCCACGCGGAAGTATGTCCGCAACACCACGACACCTCTCGACTCGAAGATCACCAAGGTTGACCAGAAGGTAGACCAGAAGACTGCGCAGAATGCCCAGGATATTCGGAACCTCGATGACAAGACAGAGGCCGGAATTTCTGACGCCCGAAATTCCGCCGAAAAGGCTAATCAGGCGGCAGGGCAGGCTGACGAACACGCTCAGCAGGCCCATCAGGTCGCGGAGCAGGGTCTGTCAGAGGCCAACAAAGCGCAGGACATGATCAACAACTTCGACAATTATCAGACGGACCAGCGTGCCACCGTCTTGTTCAAGCTGAATCAATCAACGTTGACCAAAGACGATATGCAACGTCTTGATCAGCTCGCCGAGGCCGTCACGGGGCTGAAGCACTACGTGATCCAGATTCAGGGGTACACGGACCAGACAGGCCCTGAACAATACAATCTGCAACTCAGCCAGAAGCGGGCCAGCGCCGTGATCCGTTACCTGACGACGAACGGAAAAGTACCCCTGGTTCGAATTTACAGCATGGGATATGGCGAGACGAACCCGGCGGCGCCCAACTCCAGCCGCAAGGGACGTGAACTCAACCGGCGGGTTGACCTGACGGTGATGGTTCCCCAGATGCCTGCCAGCGCCCAGAAACCGGCGGCTGAAAACCAGGCTTCTGCGACCACGAATCCCTAGCTGAAAGCTCGAAACTTTTCAGCGCCGGGTCCCCGAATGTCGAGCGGATGGTGACGGCCAAGCCAGAAAAAGAGGCCTCGCCATCCGCTCAACGTTTCCATGGGTCGGGCCATCCATACTCTCCCCACCTCTACACGCCTCAATAGCTTGCCCAACCCAATTGGGCTTTGGGCGTCCGGCCTCCGGCTGTGCGGTGCGATCCGTGCTATAGTGAAACTTTCCCTGTGACAATGCGGTTCCGGGCAATCATCGGCAAAACGAGACCAGCTTTCCGGAAGTTTGGCACGGGATCCCCTGGAGGAGGACTTCGACCCTTGGCTGATGCAAAAACGGCAGAGACCAAACGCGAAGATAATCGCCGCCAATACGTAAATTTCGCGTTCTACAAAGTTGATCCCGCCTGGCGAAGGCTTGCAGAAGAAGACCGAAAACGCGGCAAATGCCAGTTCATCGATGTAGCCAAAAGCTATGAACCGGAGATGCTGATCGTGCCGTACTCGCTGGTGGGGATTCGCGGCGATTGTGACTTCATGTTGTGGCGAATCAGCTACAATATGCTGGATTTTCAGGACATGACGGCCCGTCTGCTGGCAACCGACCTCGGCAAATATCTGACCACTCCGTATTCGTATCTGGCGATGACCAAGCGCTCAACCTACGTCCGCGAGCATGTTCACGATGACCAGGAAGGAACACGCCTTAAACTTACGCCCGGAAAGTTTCGTTATCTTTTTGTCTATCCTTTCGTGAAAACCAGGGCCTGGTATCGGCTGACTCAGCAGGCGCGCCAGGGGATGATGAACGAGCATATCGAGATCGGCCACCGCTTCCCCACCGTTCGGCTGAACACCACGTATTCGTTCGGTCTCGACGACCAGGAATTCGTGGTGTCGTTTGAGAGTGACAAGCCTGAGCATTTCCTGGATCTGGTGATGGAATTGCGCCACGCAGAGACAAGCAACTACACCCTGCGCGACACTCCAATTTTCACCTGCGTGCATCGTGAACTGCCGGAGATGCTGGACCTGCTCGGCGGTTGATGCGCTGAATTAGAACACGTTGGGAGAAAAGGAAGATGAAGGCAGGGTTCATCGGCCTGGGCAACATGGGATTGCCCATGGCCCGCAATCTGCTGAAAGCCGGCCACCAGGTCACCGTCTATAATCGGACTCACCAGCGTGCGGAAAGCCTGCGAGCGGAAGGCGCCACCGTTGCAGACACTGCCGTCGACGCCTGCGGCAGCGACGTGCTGATCACGATGCTGGCTGACGACTCAGCGCTACGTGCCGTCGTCCTTGACGGCCAGCTCATTCCCAGACTTGCCCCAGGCGCCGTTCACGTTTCGATGGGCACTATCAGCGTGGCGCTTGCTCAGGAGCTGACGAAAGCACATGCCGCCGCCGGAAGCCAATACATTTCCGCGCCTGTGTTTGGCCGCCCCGAAGCTGCAGAAGCCGCAAAGCTTGTAGTTGTGGCCGCGGGACCAGCCGGACCCATTGAGAAATGCCAGCCTCTGTTTGACGCTATGGGGCAGCGCTCGTTCGTCGTGGGAGAAGAGCCGTCCAAAGCCAACGCCGTGAAGCTCGCCGGAAATTTCCTGATCCTTTGCGTGATTGAGTCTCTGGGCGAAGCCTATGCCCTGCTCCGCAAATCCGGGGTTGAACCGGAGCGATTTCTCGAGATCATGACGAGCACCCTGTTTTCGGCGCCAGTCTACAAGACCTACGGCAACCTCATAGCCAAAGAGCAATTCCTTCCGGCAGGGTTCAAACTTCCCCTGGGCCTGAAAGACGTCAGCCTTGTGCTGGCTGCGGCGGCGGACGTCCGGGCGCCTATGCCCGTTGCGAGTCTGGTTCGTGACCACATTCTTGCCGCAATTGCGCGTCACGGCGAAGACCTCGACTGGTCCGCTTTTTCAAAGATCTCGGCTGAAAACGCTGGGTTGAAGCAAAGCCGCATTCTGTAATAATCTCAAAAGACGTTGTTCGAAGCCGGGAGAGTTCCATGAAATCTACTGTCGCCAGGAAGGCGAAGCCCGCCAGGAAAAAGGCGGCGGGGAAAACGAAGAGCGGCTATACCTCGCCGCAAAGGCTAAGGAAAATCTTTGACGCGCTGGATCAACTGTTTCCCAGGGCCGAGTGCGCCCTGAAGCACGGCAATCCGTTTCAGCTCCTGGTCGCTACCATCCTCTCGGCGCAGTGCACCGACGAGCGCGTCAATAAAGTGACTCCGGCCCTTTTCGCCAAGTACCCCGGCCCTAAGGACTTCGCGCGGCTGGACCAGAAGGTGCTGGAAGAAGATATCCGATCCACGGGCTTTTTCCGCAACAAGGCCAGGAACGTCATCGGGGCCGCAAAGAAGATTGCCGGGGATTTCAAGGGCAAAGTCCCCCAAAGCATGGATGAAATGCTCACTTTGCCCGGCGTCGCCAGAAAAACTGCGAACGTCGTGCTCGGAACTGCATTTGGAATTCCCACCGGCGTTGTCGTCGACACGCACGTTTTCCGGATTACCCACCGGCTAAAGTTGTCGAATGGCAAAACGCCGGAAAACGTAGAGCAGGACCTGATCGCTCTTGTCCCCAAAGACCGCTGGATCACGTTCGGGCACCAGGTGATCTGGTTCGGCCGGAAGATCTGTCAGGCACGAAAGCCTCTGTGTATGGAGTGCCCCGTTGAATCCATTTGTGACGCGCCCGACAAGACCGTCTAAACGTCCGGCGGATTCGCTGGCTTGACAGGTGCTTTCGAACAGGGGGGCTTCTTCAGGGAGATTTCCCTACTGGCCAGATGCGGAGCTGCCGGCGCCTTTCGCAAACTCCTCGAACTTAATGGACGGCAGTGCAAACGCCACCTTCTCCGTCGTGCCTTCCAGCTCCTCGCACGTCTCGACGCCCATTTCCCGGAAGTATTCCACTATCTCCTGGACCAATTTTTCGGGCGCGGATGCGCCGGCAGTGATGCCTACGACTTCTGCCCCAACCAGCCAATCGGTCTGAATTTCAGAGGCGTTGTCAATCAGATAGGCACGAGCGCCGGAGGTTTCAGCCACCTCGCGGAGTCGTTCAGAATTTGAACTGTTGTCGGAGCCCACCACAAGGACCAGATCAGCCTGCTGGGCAACTAATTTCACAGCGGCCTGCCGGTTCTGGGTGGCGTAGCAGATATCGTCGCTGGCGGGCATCTGCAACTGCGGAAACCGCCGCTTTAGAACGTCGAGAATGGCCCTGGCGTCGTCCACGCTCAGTGTCGTTTGGGTGGTAACGGCAACCTTGCCACAGTCCGGAACTCGCACCTGTTCCGCCTGTTCCACGGTGCTGACCAGTTGGACCTGCCCGGGCACTTCGCCCATCGTTCCAATCACCTCGTCATGCCCTTCATGGCCGATAAGAATTATCGATAAACCTTCCCCGGCAAACCTCTTGACCTCTGCGTGGACTTTCGTCACCAGCGGGCAGGTGGCATCGATAACGTTCAGGCGCCTTTCCTGGGCCTTCTGGAAAACGTCAGGAGATACGCCGTGCGCGCTTACAATCACCAATGCGCCCTCCGGCACGTCGTCGATCTCTTCAACAAAAACGGCGCCCTTTCGGGCCAATGCCTCGATAACATACCCATTGTGGACAATCTGTTTTCGGACGTAGACGGGCGGCTGGTAGAGCTCAAGCGCGAGGTTGACTATATCAATTGCCCGATCAACCCCGGCGCAAAATCCTCTAGGTTTCGCGAGTATGACCTTTCTTGGAAGAGCCCGATTTCTTAGCATGACCCAAACATCGGAGAAACAATTGATTACTCATGCTAACAAATCCCCCTGCAAGCGTCAAAATTCTGAGGAGGACAGGCCCCGCGGCGTTACGTCACAATATCCTCGCCGCCGTCCACGCGAATAACATTGCCCGTCATCCACTGCGTACGGTCATCCATCAGGGCTGCGACGGCAAGGGCCACGTCCTCCGGGGTGGTCAGACGGCCTCCGGGATTCCGTAATCTGGCAAATTCGGCGAGCTTTTCGATGCCCGGAATCTTGCTCGAGCCGGGCGTTACGGTAACGCCGGCCTGAATGGCGTTCGCGGTAATCCCATGCGGCATCAGCTCAAAAGCAAGCTGGCGGATGTGCGATTCCATCACGGCTTTGGCTGCTGAAACGGCCCCGTAGTTCGGGATCACGCTGTGGCCGCCCGCGCTGGTCAATCCATAGATGCGCCCGCCGGAACGCATCATCTTACGCCGTACGAGTTCCTGCACCCAGTAAACAAGGTTGTTGCCCATAACATCCACGGTCATGTCCATCTGCGCCTGCGTAAGCTGCTCCTTGGAATCCTTGGCAACATAGGGCAACAACGAGCCGAAAGCCACAGAATGCACAAAAACTTTCATCGTATGGTTGCCGCCCCGTTCCCCCCAGTGTGTCTGCATCGTGTCGAGAGCATCGGCCCGTTTCCCAACATCGGCGGCGTTCATGTTAAAGAACAAAGCGTCCCGGCCCGCCGACTTGATCGTTTCGATGATTCCGTTGATTCGCTCCTGTGCCGAGCGGCGGTCAAAATGAACTCCAAAAACGTCCAGGCCCGACCGTGCCAGCTCAAGGGCCAGGGCCTCTCCAAACCCGCTTGAGGATCCAACGATCAGCGCCCAACGTACGGGCTCAGCCTGTGTGGCCATCTTCTACCGTCCCTCCGCTCCATGGGCTTGTTCCTGTTGCGGCTTCTGTGCATTCTCGTGCTCCAAAGCCTGAGAAATGCCTCGATAAGCAGTCTGCAGCAGGCGTTCAGCCGCGATATTCATTGCTTCAACGGCGCCTTGTGCGTTGCTTTTCTGGACTGGCTCCGTCTGTTCCAGGCGCGACGACCACACCACCAGATTGTGTTGCGTCTGGAGCAGATCCAATTTCAATCCGAGCCGGACTTCCCGGGATTTTCCGCCGGCTGCTGTATATCTCAGCTCGCTGAGATCCAGCACTCGCCCCCGCAAGGTGTAATCCGCCTTGGCGGGTGCGGGAAATGCATAGACCTGCTGGAACAATCCGGTTTTCGCAAAATATTTCATTGCTACATCGCTCAGCAGTTCACCTGGGTCCGACGACCACCGATGATAGTCGTCGAAGTTCAACTCGGTGGGCGAGGTGTAATAGATGATGCGGCTGTCGCGTAGAAGGTCCGGAGCGTCAAATCGCTCCACCTGCAAAGTGAAGTGCGTAGCCGGCGCCTCCGCACCCGGCGGCTGCGGTATACCCAGGGTGTAATAGCGGGTCTTCGATGGCCCGCATGCTGTACATAACAGCGCAGTCAGCAACACCAGCCCGGCCGCTTTCCCGCAGCACGATCTACTTCTCAAGCCCTTCGACTGTAATGCGACGGTCTTCACCTTCCAGCAGCTCCATGCGGATTCTGACTTGTACTTCCACGTCCTGCTCAATCAGCTTTTCTCCCCATTCTACGATGACCGTGTCTTCTTGCTCCAGCAAATCCTCGAGACCGAGCGTTAGTTGCTCCCTTGCGCCCTCCACGCGGTAAAGGTCCGCGTGGTAGATTTTGCGGTCTGTTCCATACTCGTGGACCAGCGTGAAGGAAGGGCTCGTCACCTCTTCCTGCCGCGCAATCCCCAGGCCGGAAACAATTCCTTTGACGAGCGTCGTCTTGCCGCTTCCGAGTTCGCCCTGCAAAATCAGCAGGCAGGGATGCGGCAATCGCCGGGCAAGCTGTGCGCCCAACTCCACCGTCTCTTCCGGCGAGTGGGTTACAAATTCCAACCGATCTTGATTGGCGCCCGCAGGCTTTTGCTCAAGCGCTCGTCTCTCAGCTCCCATACGCAAATCAGCCGTGCAACTGCCGTTGGAGTTCCCGGTAAGCCCCGGGCAACGACTCAAGAATATCACCGGCGATCATAGAAGCCTCGCCCAGTTCGCGCGCGGCAACGTCGCCCGCCAAACCGTGCAGGTAGACGGCGGCAGCCGTCACTTCTGTCGGCGAGCGATCAGGGTGCTGGGCCAGTAGCGCAGCGACAATGCCGGTGAGAACATCGCCTGAACCGCCCGTGGCCATGCCGGGATTACCCGTCAGGTTCACCCATACCTGGCCGTCCGGCGCCGCGGTCAGCGTCCGGAAACCCTTCAGCACAAGCTGAACGCCATGTTCTTGCGCAAATCTGCGCGCAACGTCCAGTCGTCGGGCAACAATCTCGGAGGTTTTTTCGCCCGCAAGCCGTCCCATTTCGCCCGGGTGAGGCGTCAGGACGCGAACCCTTTCCCCGGTAAGCAGCGTCTTGACGCAACCGTCAAACGCATTCAATCCGTCGGCATCCAGCACGACAGGAAGTTCGTAGCGGTTGACTGCCTCCCGGGCCAGTTCCGTGGTTTCAGGCTCCCGCCCCATGCCGGGGCCCACCGCCAGCACAGACTTTCCTTTCACCAGAGTGTCGAGCAGCCCCTGCTTAATGGCACGCAGTGAAATCGTGCCGGAACTTGTCTCTGGCAACGGCTCTGTCATGATTTCCATGCTCAGCGAGGCGACGACCGGCAAAGCGCTCCTGGGGGTGGCCACGGTGACCAGGCCCGCGCCTGCGCGCAGAGCGGCTTTAGCCGCCATCGCTGCAGCACCCGTTTTTCCGACCGAGCCTCCAATGACGAGCACGTGGCCGAAATTGCCCTTGTGGGATTCGGGTCTGCGCGGCTTTACAAGCCATTCCAGGTCGCGCGGCTCAAGAAGATTGAGGAAAAAGCCCGGATTGTCCACCAGTGCTTCGGGCGGAGTGCCAATGGGTCTCACAATCCATTCGCCCGTCTGCTCGCAGGCCGGTGGGAAAACGTGCGCCATCTTCGGCGCGGTAAATGTAACTGAGGCATTGGCGCGCACGCACTCCCCGATTAATTCGCCGCTGTCGGCAGCAACCCCGGTCGGCAAATCAACGGCAATAACTTTGGCCCTGGGGCAAACAGCCGCAATATCTTTTACAACTTCGAGCAGAAATCCGCCCAGCGGTTTCGAAAGTCCGGTGCCCAGGATGGCGTCAACCACGAGTGAAGCGTTACCCAGGCTGGCCTTGATCTTCTGCCAGGACGCGTGGTCCGGAACCGACAGCGGCAAACCTCCCTCGGCAAGCCGTCTGTAATTGTGTTCGGCATCCCCGCGCAAGCCCTCAGGCTCAGCCAGCAGCAGCACGCGTGGCTCAACGCCCAGTTCGCGCAGCATGCGAGCAACCACCATACCATCCCCGCCATTGTTCCCCCTGCCGCAAAGGACCACAATTTCCTGGGACTCAAGAGGAGAAAACCGCTGGCGCAGAAATGACACCACGCTGCGGCCGGCGTTTTCCATCAGAGTCAGGCTGGGCACACCATAGATTTCGGTTGTGGCCCGGTCGACGCTCTGCATCTGGGCGGCGGTGAGGATCTTCATTCCTTAATGCCTGCCCGGGATGCAAGCTGCCTTGGTTTTTGCAAATTGCCCATCACGATCAGATAATGGCCAGCGGAGATCGTCTGAATTGGAACGGGATTGCAGTCCAACGGGCCGCGCAGCGAAACCTCTGGCGCGGCATGGAGGTCCGCGCGACCCGCGCCGCAGGCAATGAAGCGGTTCATCAGAGCTGAAATCGCATTTCCCATTCGCCGCCGCCCAAAGAACGGGCCCAACTCGAATTCTACCATCGCCTTTGAGAGGGTTCCAATTGCCAAGCCCACCGTCTCAACCCTATGCAAAATCAAGCCACGGCCACGCCAGTCTCCTCTGGAGCCGAAAAAACCTTTAACCAGCGCGGAAGAAACGCCACTTGGCTGAGCCCCTGAACGCATCGACAGCAGCAGGAGGACTCACGAAGCCGTCGCGCGGGCCACGATCAGGGTCATGTCGTCCTGGGGTTCGCCTCCGCCCGTCCATTCATCCACACTCCTGTATACTTCATCGGCGAGCGCGTGCAGCGGGTCCCCTTGGGCCCGCCGAACCACCTCAATCAGCCGACGTTCGCCAAACTGGTCTTCAAAACTGTTTACGCTTTCGGTGAAACCGTCGGTAAACGCAACCAGAGTATCTCCCGGCTCAAGAACGACCTTCGCCTCGCCATAGGACATCGGCGAAATCAAGCCCAACGGCGTTCCTCCTGCGTCCAGGCGGACAACTTCTCCCTTTCGGAGAAGCACCGGCGCGGGATGGCCTACATTCGTATAAACAAGCCGGCGCGTGACGGCATCATACAAGGCATAGAAGCAGGTCGCATATTTCTCCTCCGGCGTATACTCAAATAGCTGCTGGTTTAATACGCTGAAGAAATGCGCCGTTGAGAAGCGGTCGGAACCAGACTTCTCCTCTGACGAGTCCGGGTACAGGCGGGTCCGAATCAGCGACTGGATGGCCGCCATGATCAAGGCTGCCGAAATTCCCTTGCCGCTGACGTCGCCCAGCACCATCCCAACCTTATCAACATCTACGGAGAGAAAGTCGTAGTAATCACCACTCACCCCCCGGGCAGGCCGGCAGACACCATAAAGCTCCAGCCCGGCCAGCTTGGGCGCTCCGCTCGGAAACAACTGCTCCTGGATTTCGCGAGCGATCTGGATGTCATGTTCCAGCCGGGTCTTCTCCTGCGATTGGCGCAAAAGGCCCTGGAGCGATTCCATCATATTGTCGAACGCCCCGCCCAATGAGCTGAGTTGGTCCTGGGCTGGCATGTTAATCCGGTGAGAAAGGTCGCCCGCCCGAATGTGTTCTGTAGCCTCGTACAGACGGTCAACCGTCGCTGTGATGGTGCGGGCCAGGCGGATGCCGGCTACCAGTGAAAGCAGTTCAATGGTGAGGAAAACCACTGCGATCACCAGAAACAGGGTGAGATAGATTCGAGAATATCGGCCCAGCGTGGCTAGCAGATATCGGCTGAGGATGGATAACCTGGAACTCACGTACACAAAGACCGGCTGGGAAACAGATTGTTTCCCCGCCACATCCCAGCGGATAACATCCAAGGAAGACGTCCCAAAGACATCGGTGTCCAGCCAATTGGCGGGAGGCGAAAGGCGCAGGGAACTTGAGCGTGCAATCACCTTCTCCTGCGGCACGGCTCCAGCCGACCCCGGCAGACTCTGCTCAACGGATTGCATCGACACCACTCTTGTTATACTCGCCTGGATGATGCCGACGGGCCCAATACCCATGCCAAGCAGGTCCATCAACTCCGGGCTGAACGGCTCTGAAAGAACCATTGTGATCGGCCCGGCGGGGACGTTGCCCTGGTTGGCAGCCCGCAGAAACAGACTGCCGCCATCGGAAACGACGCCTGAAAATTCTTCCGACTTGAGCCACGTGGGGATGGCGGGGACCCTGCTGACGGGACTGCCGTTGAGGTCAAACGCGCGCTGCTGATTGCCCACGCGAAGCACAATCTCAAGGCCGGGGTAATTTGCGGAGTGCTGGGAAAGTTGTTGCACATAGAACTGCTGTAACTGATCCAGCAGTTCTTCCGGAGCTCTTGCGCGGCTCATGTAGGCCTCGTGAGCCACAATCCGGTTCAGTTGCTCCATCTTCTCGACCTGCTTGTTCACATTCAAGGTTACGAGAAAGGCGGCAAACTGGCCGTTGGCGATCACCGCGCCCACGCCCGCCAGGACCAGGATCAGAACAATAGGAACGACTGCAATAAAGATGTAGGTGACAACCAGCCTTCGGCGGAGATGCCAGATAATGTGGTGTTTGAAAGCGCCCGCCAGCCGGACGATATAGTAACAGGCGGAAACCGCGAGCCCAATCACGAAGATAATCCAAAGTAATTCTGGAGCACCACCCGAGAGGATACTCTCCAGCCACAGGGCCGCGCCGAAGGCAAGCAGCCAGACGGTGAACCGCGCCATCGGATGGGAGCGATATTCCCTGAGAATCAGGTCAACGAGTAAGGCTGGCATTCACCCTCCCGGGCGCATCAGGCGAGCGAAAATAGATGGCCGTTCGACGCGGTGAACAATGCCGGAGGTTGCTTGGAACGCGAAAGATGCCGCACTGTTCCAATCAAGCCAACCCTCCCCAATCAGGTTCCCACTCTCGTGACAGACGGTGCTGAGGAAGGCAGTTTCGCGGCGCGGCGAAGGAGACTATGGCTGCGGCTGTACCCGAAATAAATGGCAAGACCAATGGCCATCCAGACGAAGAGGCGAATCCAGGTGTCGAGAGGCAAACCCACCATCTGTGCCAGACAGACGATCATTCCCATGGGTGCGACAAACCACACCGCCGGGGTACGGAAGGGACGACGGATTTCAGGACGCATCCTGCGCATCACCAGCACAGATCCGCAAACGATGACGAAAGCCAGCAGGGTGCCGATGCTGACCAGTTCGCCCACAATTCGCAGCGGAATAAGCCCGCCCGCCAGAGCGACCAGAAATCCGACCAGCGCCGTGCTCTTGTAGGGAGTGCGAAAGCGCGGATGGACCGTGCCGAAAGCCTTGGGCAACAGACCGTCGAACGACATGGTGTAAAAGATGCGTGTCTGGCCCAGCAGCATCACCAGGATCACCGCCGTTGTCCCCAGGATGGCGCCGGCTTTGACAATCGGCGAAAGCCAGTGGGCGGGAGTCGAATCTACCGCTATAGCAAGCGGATCTGGAACATTCAGGCGGGTAAAAGGCGTGACTCCCGTCAGAACCAGGACAACGCCGATGTAAAGCACCGTTGAAATCGCCAGGGAGCCGAGGATGCCGATCGGCATATCGCGCTCGGGGTTGCGGGCCTCCTGCGCCGCCGTTGAGACAGCGTCAAACCCGATGTAGGCAAAAAAGATAAGGCCGGCCCCGCGCAGCACGCCGCTCCATCCGAAATCCCCAAAAGTTCCCGTGTTCGCCGGCAGAAAGGGGACCCAGTTGGCCCTGGTGATGAAGAGCGCGCAGACTCCGATAAAAAGCAGCAGCACTCCCACCTTGATGATGACGACAACATTGTTGAACCTGGCTGACTCACGGATGCCGAGGATCAGCAACACCGTAATGAAGGCAACGATGAAAAAAGCCGGCAGGTTGAAATAGGCATGGACAATCGTCCCGTCCGCGTTCTTCATCGGCGTCCAGGGGCTGCCGGACAGCGCCGCCGGGAACGGAATGTGGAGTGTTCGCAGAAAAGAGAGCGTGTACCCGGACCATCCAATCGATACGGTTGTGGCGCCTACCGCATATTCAAGGATCAGGTCCCAGCCGATGATCCAGGCGAGGAACTCGCCAATCGTCGCGTAAGAGTAGGTGTAGGCGCTGCCTGCAACTGGAATCATGGAAGCGAACTCCGAGTAGCAGAGTCCCGCAAAGGCGCAGCCAATGCCAGAAAGAATTACGGAAAGCACCAGGGCCGGCCCGGTGTGCTGCACGGCGATGCCGCTGATGACAAAGATTCCGGCTCCCACAATCGCGCCGATGCCGAGCGAGATCAAGGCAACGGGGCCCAGGGCGCGGCGCAGCCCGCATTCAGCATCCACGGATTCTTCCCGCAACTGCTCGATGCTCTTTTTCAACCATAAATCAGACATCGTGCCTCCAGGTTATTCCTCACGGGCAGGCGGCAAGCCGCGCCTGTTCCAAAGATAATAGATTGGAATTCCCACGGCCACAATTCCCAGGCCCGCCAGGCTCCGCCCCGGCCGGTTCATCAACAAAGCCCATTCAATGAACAACGCGAGCAAAATGTAGAGGACCGGGACAGCCGGGTACCCCCAGGCGCGGTAGGGACGCGGGGCGTCCGGGCGCGTCCTGCGCAACCGGAAAAGACCAAGAATAGTCAAAATATAGAATAAGAGCACGGCAAAAATCACATAGTCCAGCAACTCGCTGTAGGTGCCGCTCATCGTCAGCAGAGAGGCCCATACCGCCTGCACGATCAGCGAAACCGCCGGCGTGTGGTATTTGGGATTCACCGTGCCCACTTTCTTAAAGAACAGCCGGTCCCTGGCCATGGCGTAGTAGACGCGCGCGCCGGCAAGGCTTAATCCGTTCATGCAACCAAAGGTCGAGATGACAATCGCCGCAGCCATCAGGACTGCGCCTTTTGGTCCCACCATCGCTTCCATCACCGCCGTGGCCACGCGGTCTGCGGGAGCGTGCTGAATTGCGGCAAACGGCAGTGCTCGGACGTAAATGACGTTGGTCAGGAAATAGATGATGCATACCGTGGCGGTGCCAATCAACAGCGCCAGGGGAAGATTGCGTTTCGCGTTCTTGACCTCGGCGCCCGTAAAGGTCACGTTGTTCCACGCGTCGGAGGAAAAAAGCGGCCCCACCAGCGCAACGGCCAGGATGGTGAGCGTGGCAGTATCCCAGTGGGCATTTCCCCAGAAGCTGGGATGTGCCACAGTTTCCCGTGCTCGGCTCGTTTCCCACCATAGCCCCGCAACCACCAGCCCCACCAGCGCGCCCACTTTGAGGACGGTGAAAATATTCTGAATCCATGCGCCGGTGCGGAGGCCGAAGATATTAACAACGCCCAGGCCCAGAAGCGCGGCGATAGCCATGCCCTGCTGGGTGGACAGGGCCAGGGCCACCGGATGGCCGAAAATCGCGACACTTCCCAGGTTCAGCAGGTAGTTCTGCTCGGATATCCACGGGAAGAAGAACCCCAGAAACTTGCCGAAGGCGACGGCAACGGCGGCAATGGTGCCGGTCTGGATCACCAGGAAGAGCGTCCAGCCATAAAGAAAACCGAAGAGCGGGCTGAACGCCTCCCGCAGGTAAACGTATTGGCCTCCGGCTTGCGGCATCATGGCAGCCAGTTCGCCGTAAGTGACTGCCGCTGCAACCGTCATGACGCCGCTGATGACCCACGCCATCAGGAAAAGGCCGGGCGAGCCGACCTCGCGGGCAATTTCTGCCGCCACGATAAAGATGCCCGACCCGATCATCGAGCCCATCACAATCGTGGTGCAATCCAGCAGTCCCAGCCCTTTGACAAGGTCCGCTGACTGAGCCCCTGGCCCTGTGGCGGAATTGTTCACCACCGTCGCAGCCATGTTGGCGCTTCCTGAAATTTAAGAGGTGACCTTCCCTGAGATGATAACATCAGCCCTGCAAGGCGCACGTCAGCGGAGCGCTTGCAGGAACTTTCGTGCTTGCGCCCCGATGTCCTCCGCCGCCAGCAGGTCACGGACCACAGCCACCGAATCCGCTCCAGCTTCGATGACCGAGGCCGCGTTGTCAAGCGTTATTCCGCCGATCGCCACCAGGGACTTGCGTGTCAGCCTGCGCATTTCGCGTAATCGTTCGAGACCCACCACCGGGTCGGGACGCTCCTTGCTGGCCGTGGGGAAAATCGGCCCGAAAGCGATGTAGTCGGCCGAACTCGCCTGCGCCTGCTCGAACTGGGCCCGCGTATGGGTTGACAGACCCACTCGCTGGCCCGCAGTCAGGACCCGCCGCGCCAGCTCGATCGGCAGGTCGTTCTGGCCCAGGTGGACCCCGCTCGCGCCGCTCAGCAGGGCCACGTCCGCCCTGTCATTAACGATGAAGGTCCCTCCCGCCTGCCGCACATGTTCGGCAATGCCGCAGCACGCCTCGAACATCCGGCGTGTGTCATCCTGTTTGCCTCGATATTGAATCAGGCGGACGCCTGATGAGAGAAGCACGTCCGCAACCGTCAGTGGGTCAAAATCCCGCGTAAAACTTGGGTCAATGATGGCATAGAGGCGAGGAAGTCGAAAGTCCATAAGTCGGGACCGGGGCGGGTCCGGATCACTTGCCGGCGCCATTGCGGCTGAAGCGATTCAGAAACTGCGTGTCAAATCTGCCGGCGCGAAAGTCGGCATCGGCAAGGATCTTTTCCTGCATTGGAATAGAAGTGGAAATTCCTTCGATGATAAACATCTCAAGTGCCCGCACCATTCTCTGTATGGCCTCTGAACGATCTTTCCCGTGGACCACAACCTTGGCAATCAGCGAATCGTAGTACGGCGGAATGATCGACTCGGCGTAGGCAGCCGTGTCAACCCGGACACCGGTGCCTCCGGGCACATGAAATCCGGTGATTTTCCCGGCCGAGGGCGCGAATGTCTCAGGGTCTTCCGCGCAGATCCGGCACTCAATCGCGTGGCCGCGAAGCCCCACCGTGTCCCCTTCTACGGGCAGCGGAAGGCCCGCGGCCACCTGGATTTGCATCTTCACCAGGTCCAGGCCCGTCACCATCTCAGTCACAGCATGTTCCACCTGGATTCTGGTATTCATCTCCAGGAAGTAGAGGTTTCGTTTCCCGTCCATCAGGAACTCCACCGTCCCGGCGTTCGTATAGCCAACTTCTTTCAGCGCGCGGATGACTTTGCAGCCCATCTGCCGTCGTGTCTCAGCATCGATCTGAGTTGAAGGCGACTCTTCCAGCACCTTTTGATGGCGCCGCTGGATGGTGCACTCGCGCTCGCCAAGATGGACGACCTTCCCATGGGTGTCCGCCATTATTTGGAATTCGATATGCCGCGGCGATGAAATGTACTTTTCAAGGTAAACATCCGAAGAACCGAAGGACGCTTCGGCCTCGTTTTGCGCCGTCTGGAGCAGTTTCGGCAGGTCCTCGGCGGCGTTCACAATCCGCATTCCTTTGCCGCCGCCGCCGGCTGCCGCCTTCACCATCACAGGATATCCGATCTCATCAGCGGCCTTCAGAGCTTCTTCCTCAGAGGCCACAACTCCCGTCCCGGGAAGCACCGGCAGTCCGAGCTCGGCCATGCGCTTTCGCGCCAGGTTTTTGTCGCCCATCAGGTGGATCGCTTGTGGCGGGGGGCCGATAAAGGTCAGCTTGCAGGTCTCGCAGACCTCGGCGAATTTGGGATTTTCAGCAAGGAACCCATACCCGGGATGAATGGCGTCAGCGCCTGTGATTTCAGCCGCTGAGATGATGGCCGCTACATTGAGGTAACTTTCCGAGCTTCTTGCCGGACCGATGCATACCGCCTCGTCCGCGAACCGCACGTGGAGCGAATAGCGGTCGGCCTCTGAGTAAACGGCAACGGTGGGGATGCCCAGTTCCTTGCAGGCGCAGATCACCCGCAGCGCAATTTCCCCCCGATTGGCGATCAGAATTTTTCCAAACATGCGTCACGCTGGCCGGTAGGGCCCCGGGCCACCTGGCGGCCCCCGTCGTCGCGCTGAAACATTGCTCTTAAAAGGGCTTAATGGTAAAGAGGGGCTGTCCGTATTCCACCGGCTGGCCGTTCTCAACGTGAACGCGGACAATCTCGCCGGCGAATTCCGACTCGATCTCATTCATCAATTTCATGGCTTCAACAATGCAAAGGACCTGCCCCACGCTGACACGTTCACCCACTGCTACAAACGGAGGGGCGTCCGGCGAAGGCGAAGCAAAAAACGTCCCCACCATGGGCGACTTCAGCACTTGCGCATTTTCCGAGGGCGCTTCCGGTTGCGACTCCGGCGCCGTGGACTCCGCGGACGGGGCGGGCGCCGGTGTGGCAACAGGGTCCGCCGGTTGCGGCGCGGAATCGCCACTCGAATTCACCGGAGAGGCCGGTGCTGTCCCGGGAGACGCCTGCCGCAAAATGCGGATCCGCATGCCGTTTTTTTCCAATTCAAACTCGGCGACTTCCCGCTTGATCAGCAGGTCGATCAACTGCTGGATTTCTTCAAGTTCCCAGCTTCGGTCGCTGTCTGCTTCTGCGGATCGGGATGTCTTCTTGACAGGCATGTTCCTCCCTGCTCTCAATCCTGACCTGTAAACCAATCGTCCTTGGCGGCCGGAGTCAACACCTCCGGCTTCCCTTCGGTCAGCAGGACCGTGTCCTCAATCCGGACTCCTCCTAAGCCTTCAAAATAGACGCCCGGCTCTATCGTTATAACATACCCCGAACCAAGCCGCCGTTTATCGCCGCGGCTTACGCGGGGCATTTCGTGGATCTCGAGCCCCACGCCGTGCCCGGTGCTGTGCGTAAAATACCGCTCCAGATTCGCCCTTTCCAGGACCTTTCGGGCCGTCGCGTCAACCTCGCCCGTCAACCTTCCCGCTCGGGCAGCCTCAGTGGCGCGTTCCTGAGCTTCTCGAACCTTGTTGTAGAGCGTCCGAATCCGAGCTGACGGTTTGCCCAGATAAAGGGTACGCGTCATATCGGCTGCGTATCCGCCCAGTGTAGCACCCATATCAATGATAATCAAATCGTTTTTCTTCAACAACTTGGCTGACGGCCTGGCGTGCGGCCAGGCGCTCCGCTCACCGGAAGCCACGATGGTTTCAAATGCCGCACCTTCGGCCCCTTTCCGCTTCATTCGGTACTCAATCTCCGCTGCCAGCCCATTTTCGCTCACTCCTGGGCGAATCCTGTCCCTGATCTCCTCGAAAACTCCGGCTGTCAGCTTCCCGGCTTTCCGAATCCAATCAGACTCGCCCGGGTCTTTCGTGATCCGCAGGTCTTCAACCATCCCCCCCGCCGGAACCCATCGCCGCCCGCCGCCGGCAGCACGCGTGAGGCTCGAGAACTCGCGGCAGGTGAAAGCCGCATCATCATAGCCCACACGCCCCAGGCGTTTTTTACGGATCCAACCGGCAGCCTCCTTCAGAAGGCCGCGCCGCGCTTCGGCAACTTCGACTCCCACTGCCTGCTCGGCGGCCTGAAGCGTATAGCGCGGGTCAACCCACAGGACGCTCTCCGACGACCCCACCAGCGCCAGTCCGGCGCTGCCCCGGAAACCCGTGAGGTAATAAATGTTCGGCAGGCTTGTGACCAGCAGCCCGGCAAGCTTTTTGCGTCCGAATTGGGCCCTCAGGCGCTGCTGCCTTGCCGCGTAGGGGTGTTGGAATCCGCTCGAGTTCATCATTTGACAATATTTGACAATGCGGCGGGAAAGCGCTCACATCCTCGCTCAGCCGCATTGATTCTACTACGAATTTCCGGATGACGACCCCGCCGGAGAGTTTGCCAGTGCAGTACGTCTAAGGAATGCGAACTTATTTTTCGCAGGGGCGCGTCTTTGTAGCGCCGCGCTTTAGCTCGGCGCCTGCCCACCTAAAGGTGGGCGCTACATGAACCAAGATTTCTGACGGCTACACTAGCTCAGGATTTTGGGTGTGACAAAGAAAAGCAGTTCCTGGTCATTGCTTTGCGAGTTCGTGCTCTTGAAGAGGTGTCCGAGAACCGGGATGCCATCGAGCAAGGGGATGCCGGTGGCTGAGTTCGACTTGGTGTGGACCGTGACGCCGCCGAACACCACCGTTCCCCCGTCCGGCACCAGCACCTGGGTGGTGGCGGATTGCGTATTGATGGTTGGGCCGGCGAGTGTCAGCGCCGGGCCGGGGGTGGAATTCTCGACGTCAATGGTCAGGAAGACGTTGCCGTCCTGCGTCACCTGGGGAGTAACTTTCAACTGCAGAGACGCCTGCACATACTGAACGCTGATGGTGTTATTGATCGTCGTCTGGATGGGAATCTGCGTCCCCTGAATGACCGTCCCCTCGACGTTGTTCTGCGTCACGATGGAGGGCTGTGAGATTGTTTTGGCCTGGTCGTGCGTTTCTGCCGCGGCAATCGCGGCGCTGATCGCGTAATTTGCGCCCAGGTTGGAAAGCACAAACACGCCGAAACCGGTGGCCGGTGATGTTGTCACCGTGGCCGGTGTGAGCGGCTCACCGGAAACTCCATTGCCCGTAGCGCCGCCCGTCCCAAAGCTCCCCGAACCGTTCCTCTGCGCGAACGAAAGCGCGGTTGAAAGGTTCCGCGCAAAATCTGAAGTGGCCCGGATAATACGCGCCTGGATTGAAACCTGCCGGGCCTTCCTGTCCAGCTTGCTGACGATCGTCTCGATCCTGGGGACGTGCGAATCGATGTCTGAAATAATCAGGGTGTTGCTGCGGTCATCCACAAGCACGGTTCCCCGTGGACTCAACGCTCCGCCACCAATCCAGGTCTTCAGCAGCGCTGCGATGGTGGCTGCTTTGGCATAGCTCAAAGGACGGAAAACGGTAGTCAGCGGCGCCGAATCTTCCCTTGCCATCGCCAACTTTTTTCTTTCCTCCTGTTCGCTGGTCAGAGTGGAGAGCCTGGCAATGCGCAGTACGTTCCCTTCCAGCCGGTCGCCAAGCCCGTTGTTATTCAGCACCAGATCCAGGGCCTGGTCCCAGGGCACATCATCGAGGACGACGGTCACGCTGCCGGAAACGTCGGGGTCAACAATAATATTCAGACCACTCACTTCGTGGACCAGCCGGAAAAAGTCTCTGATGTCCACTCCCTTCAAGTTCAGGGAAATCCGCTTGCCGGTGTACTTCGGCCCATCCTGCGGTTCCAAGTTCTGCGTAACCGGAATTTCTGCGCGGCTGACAGCCGGCTCCTGAGTGGCAGCCACGACTTTCGCAGCTTGTTCCGCGTGAGCAGCACCCGCAAGCTCCTGTTCTTTCGGTTGTCTCGGGTTGCCGGCGGCGGGCGTTGGGGGTTGCTGTGCCGCGACCAGCGTCCCCTGGCGCAGCGGCTTCGACGGGGCAGCCAGAAAGCCCGTTGTCCGAGACTTTGCCTGCACAGGTTTAACTTCCTCTTTCAATGCATGTGGCTCCGCGGCGGTTTTCGCAACGGAAGGGGCCGTTTTCATGACCGTCGCCAGATGCTTCTGCGGCGACATAACTGCATTCGCAGCCTGCGTCGAGTCTCGGTTCGAAGTGCCGCCTTTCGGCAGCAGCTCGATTCGGAATCCGGAGGGTTGCCGGCGAACGCTGCAAGCGGGACTGCCTCGAAGGTCCGCAACAATGCGGATGACGCCTCCATACTCAGGACTGAACCTTCCCAACCTGACACGTTCCAGCAGCGGCGAACCAGAAGTATATCTCCAGCGGTCCGTCCCATTCTTTGCGCCTTCCAGATCCAGGACAAGCCGGTCCGGTTGACCCACGCGCATGACGCGGTATTCTGTAGGGCGGCTGGTTTTCACCTCAATGGCGGCGCCCCGGCCACCATCCGCCGTTTGAATCGAAATGCCGGTCAACCGGCTCAGAAGCGGGGCTGCCTGAGAAGGTGTTACGGCAATCTCGTTCAAGCGCGCCGAAGCTTGTGCGCCAGTAACATCCTTGAGCGGGGACCTGGAAGATCGCGTGTTGCCCTGCATCACGGGCCCCCGGGCCGGAACTAGCATGGCGAAAATTGCCGAGAGCACGCAAAGGGAGCTTCGCTTCATCTTTCCTCCTGCCGCTCAGAACCCAGTCTCAGAATTACTTGCCGGGCTTCCAGCCGGTCGCCGGGGTCCAGAGATTTTTGCTGAAAAAAGATCGCTTCCGGGGTGATCCTGCTCACCACGCCGTTGTAGACCTCCTGGTGAAGATGGAGGAAGTAGGCCAGGTTGGATTGGTTCGTCACCACCGCAATCATCATTCCGGATTCCTCGTCACGCACAATCCCTTCCAGGCGAAGCTGCCCAATCACCAGGCCCCTGATTCCCGCCGGCAAGGGGCCATACGGACCGTCCCTTCCGCCATCGGCGTTGGGTGGAGGCGGAGCTTCGAAGGGGTCGCGCTTACCCGCGACGTAGCTCGTGACGGGTCGTTCTGTGACCGCGCGCTCCCGGCTCTGCCGCGCTGGCTCGGTCCTGATGGCGGTGGGAGCCGTCCGAGACCGGGCGGGCCGGCTGACGTCATCTTGGCTGCCGGAGTGGGCGGCGGATCCACCTGCCGGCAACGTGATCATCGCCGCAGCCAGCAGGAGCACAGGGAGGCCCGGCCACGAATATGGTTTCGTCTTGAGTGTCATCGCAAACCCCGCTATCTCGGCGCCTGCTTTGCTGTGGCATTCGAGTCGGGTGCGGGACGGTTGTAATAGGTTGTGACCACGCAATTGGCCCCCACCGTCTCGCCGGGCGACACTTTGTAGGTGCCCATCCCGCCCCCCTCCGGTCCACTCAGGGCTAGGTCGGATACCGTTACAATCCGCTCATCGTGCGCCAGGCGGTCGAAGAACTGCACCAATCGGTAGTAGGCGCCGTCCAGATGGACCCGGAAGGGCATTTCGACATAAAGCTCCCTGCTCACCGGAGGCTCCGATATGAAAGTACGGATGTAAACATCGCTCGCGGCGCCGGTGTCATAAATCGACCGGACAAACACATCCGTCGAAGGCTGGTCGGGCACAATGGACTGCAGGGTCTCAAGCTGCTCGCTGAGCTGCGCAATCCGGTTGACGTATTCCGTCTGCTGACGTTTGAAGGCTTCATTGCGGTCGTTTTCCGCCCTCAAACTTTTCACCTGCTGCTGAAGGCTTTCGAGCTGGTCTGACTTGGGAAGGACGAAGTACCAGAAAAGGGTCCCGGCCAGCGCAACGGCCACAACCACCAGAACCGCAGCCTGGATGGCCGACGGCAACTCGTCAAATTTCAGGGCCATGACACCTCATCGCTTACCTTCCATTCCCCGGCGGAAGGGCTGCCAGGGTTGGTTTCCCGGCGGCCGTCTGGTCCGCCGAGCCGGGCGGGACGTAGGAGCAGTCCAGGTTGAATTTGAAATTGACGCGCCCATTCTGATTGTCCTGGTAGTACTGTTTCAGCTTAACCTCGGTAAACCGTGGTGAACTCGCCAGGGCCCGGATGAACTGTGCAATAGCCGCAACGCGTCCAGCCTCCCCACGGATGTGCAACATGCTTCCTTCGGGGGCAACCTGCAAGAGATAGAGGTCCCGGGTCTGGTTCACGCTGTCCCCCAATCCTTCCATCAAGTCAACCGGACCCTGGCGCCGGGCCTGGAGCTTCTGGATGGTTTGAATGCGTTCCTCCAAAGTTTTGAGCTGCCTCTGGTATTCCTGGTTCTGGGCCCGGACGGACCCCAGCTCCTTTTGGCGGACCTGCTCGCGTCCAAGCGCGGCCTGCGCCTCGGTGATCTGATGGCTCCAGTAGTAATAAACAAATCCCACAGTGCTCATCGAAACGGCCAGGGCGACGACAAACACCAGGGTCTGGCGCGCGGACTCTGACGGACCCGCCGCTAGCCGGGACTCCGGGAGGTCATGCCCCAGCAGATTGATCTTCATCATGGCGAGTCAAAACTCCTCAGGGCCAACCCCATCGCCACGCAAAGCCGAGGCGCGACTTCCATTGTGCCGCCCACATCGAACCGTGCCGGGTTGATGTTCACCCGCCGGAAGGGATCCATGACTTCAATCGGTACATCGAATTCCTGCTTTAACAGCTCCAGTAGGCCGGCCACTTTCGCGCCGCCGCCGGCCAGGTAAATCGCCTGGATGTTTTCCTGCGAGGTTGTCTGCCGGAAAAAATCGACGGTTTTATGGATCTCCAGCAACAGGATCTCCGACACCGCACGCAAATGAGGGGCCGCGGCGTCTGCGGAGAGATTTGGAAGCGAATGCCCCTGCTTCAGGCGCTCGGCATCGTCGAAACTCAGGTCCAGTTCCTTTTGCAGCGTGTCAGTGTACTGGTTGCCTCCCACCGAAACGTCGCGCGTAAAAAGCGGCGTCCCGTCCCGCAGAATATTGATGTTTATGGTGCTGGCGCCGATGTTCAGCAGGGCCACCAGGGCGCCGGGTTGCGGGTCATAATTCGCCTCAAAGGCGTTTTGCAGGGCCAGCGCGTCAATGTCAACCACCACCGGAATCCTGCCGGCCTGGCTCAGGACGTTGGTGTGGTTCAGGATTTTTTCCCGTTTCGCCGCCACCATCATGACATCCGTGCCGCCTGCCGCCGCCGGCCCCATCACCTGGTAGCTGAGGTTGACGTCGGCCAGGTCAAAAGGAATGTGCTGCTGCGCCTCGTAACTGATTGCGGACGCCACCTCAGACTCTCCCACGGCGCTCACCGTCATCCTCTTCACAATCACGGAATGGCCGGACACCGAGGTGGCAACTTCTTTCACCTTGATCTTGTTTTCAGCGACCACCTTCTTGATGGCGGAAGAGACCAGCAGAGCATCCATAATCGAACCGTCAACCACTACGTCCTGCCCAAGCGGCTCGATGCCGAGGCTCACCAGCTCATAGCCCGCACCCTTCCTGGCCAGTTCAACGGCCTTCACCGAACTCGAGCCAATATCGAGGCCCACCAGTTTCTTCGATTTCCTCCATGCCATCAGCTATGCTCCCTGACGATGCCTCTCAATCTCTTACTACATCGGCAGCCAAGGTCCGGGACAAGAGAAGGTTGAAGATATTTGCAATCATCTGGCGTGGTTCCGCCATCCTCGCCGGATGCGCACCTCCCGCCATTTCCATCCACGCCCCGTCATTCGGAGGCGCCCCGCCTAGGCGGGGACGACGAGGAACCCGCTTTCACGTTTCTCAAAAACGTTCGTAATGAAAAGCTGCTTCTTCAGCCAGAAACCGGTCTCAGAATGAAAATATGAAAGCGCCGACTCCTCAGGATGGCGAAGATCATCTCATTTCACCAGGAGAGTGATCTGGCTGGAGTGGCTCAACGATTGCGCCGTGGCGGTAATCTCCAGCGTATAAGTCCCGGCTGGCGTCCCGGTTTTGGGTGGTGTGGGCGCACCACCTCCTCCGCCGCCGCCTCCTCCGCCACCGCCGCATGAAGTCAGCGCAAGCGAAATCAGAAGCACAGCCGAGGCCATCTTGAGGACGGCCACGCGCGGTCGCCCCCGGCCGGACGTTGCAGAGAATCCGAAGGCCAGCACGATCCACGCCAGCAATGCCAACCACGAAATCGGCCCGCACCGCCAGCCGCCGGAAGGAGGACCAACCAGTGACCGCGCGGTTGTCCGCACGCTGAGGGTGTCCTGGACAGGGCCGGAAGCGGTCACCTGTAAAGTGGAGGACGAAAAAGCACACGTGGCGTCCGAGGGCGCTCCGGTGCAGCCGAGAGACACGGGCAGGTTGAACCCATTCAGCGGCGTAATGGTAACGGTGTAAGTCGCGGACTGTCCGGCCTGAATCGAGCTGCCCTCCGGCGAGACATCGAGCGCGAAGTCCGCAATCTGCACCGTCAGAGCGAGCACCGCCGTCATCGAGCTGGAATCCAATGTGCCGACACCCGAGGTGGACGGGGAAGACACATCAGCGGCTCCCGTCACTGCAAAATCAAGCAAAGAGGAGGCCAGCCCGCTCAGGTTGCCGACCGTGAGCGTGCTGGATTGGCCGGGAACAATCGTGGCCGGATTGAAAGCGCAGGTAGCGGGCGCAATATTCGTGCAGCCGAGAACAATCGAGCCGGCAAACCCACCGCCTGCTGAGGCGGACACGGTGAACTGCACCTGGCCGGTCCCCACCAGGACGGTTTCCACAGTGGGGTTTGCTGAGAGCGAAAAGGGCGGCACGCCAGTCCCGGTCAGGGTGATGGACTGCGGCGAACCGAGACCGCCGTCCGTGAGGGTTACCGTTCCCACGCTGGTCCCCACCGCCGAGGGCCTAAAGCTGACGCTGATGGTGCAACTCGCGCCAGGGTTTACTACGCTGCCGCAATTGTTCGACTCCGTGTAATCTCCCCCCGCCTGGATGCTGGAAATATCGAGCGGCGACTGCGCCGGGTTAGTCAGCGTTACCGTTTTCGTACTGGCCGCGCCCACAACGACGGAACCAAAATCCAGGCTGGAGGCCGAGAGACTCACCGCTCCGCTCGATCCATACCCGCTCAACTGAACTGTGTGAGGACTGCCTGCGGCGCTGTCGCTGATCACCAGTGTGCCCGTCCGCTTCCCGGTGGCCGTGGGCTTGAAAGTCACATTAATGATGCACTGGGTGCCCGCGGACACGGTTGGCCCGCACTGGCTGGTCTCGCCAAAATCGCCCGTCACGGAAATTCCTGAAATGCTCAGTGCGACGCTGCCGGCGTCGCCAATCTTCAGGGTCGAAGGCGGGCTGGCGGTGTTGATCTCCTGCCCGGCAAAAACCAGTGGATTTGGCGTCGCTGTCAGACCTGCGGCATTCTGGCCGCCGATTTTCGCAATCCAGGCGTCGTATGAGCCGCCCGTGTAGCCGGTGGTCACGGCTGAGGTAGTCACCGGGAAATCGGTCGAAAACGTGTCCCCGGCTACGTAGACGTTGCCGGATGAATCGAGCGCAATATCGTTGGCGGAGTCATCGCCTGTTCCGCCGAGATAGGTGGAAAAAAGCAGAGTGGAACCCGTGGGACTAATCTCGCTGATAATTGCGTCATAGAGGCCGCCGCTTGCCGCCTGCAGCGGAGATGCCGCCGGAAACTTTCCGCCGTAGGTGAAGCCAGCTACCCAGGCGTTTCCGCTGCCGTCCACCGCGATGGCATTCGCCTGGTCGGGGTAGATGTCGCCCACGTAAGTCGCGTAGGCGATGGCTCCGCTGCCTGGAGCGATTTTGGCCACAAAGGCTTCGTTGGCGCCGCCCCAGGCCGTGTCGTAAGCTCCCTGCGTAACGGGAAAGTCCCTGGAAGTTGTCCAGCCGGCCACAAAGGCAGCGCCGGAAGAATCGAGCGCAATGCCGGACCCATAGCTGGCCGCTGTTCCGCCCAGATAGCTTGAATAAATCAGCGCTGCGCCGGTTGGACTCAATTCGCTGACGAAGCCCTCGAAGCACGGAGCGTTGCTCAGGGCCGATCCGCACGAGGCTGCTGTGTATTGCGAGCCTCCCTTCACCGGAAAGTTTGCGGAGTTTGTCTGCCCGGTAAGATAGGCATCACCTGAAGAATCGATGGCAATCCCATTGACGTGGTCCTCCCCGCTGCCACCGAGGTAAGTGGAATAGATGAGACTGCTTCCCGTCGGATCAATTTTGGCCGCGAAGCCGTCAAACGCTCCCCCGCCGTAACTCGTCTGCAGCGCGCCGTAAGTGACGGGGAAATTCGAGGCGGAAGTCAGCCCGCCGACATAGGCGTTGCCGTTTGCATCCGCCGCGATGCTGCTGGCAAAATCGTCGCCCGTCCCGCCAAGATAAGTGGAATAGACCAGGTTCGATCCCGACGCATTCAGCTTGGCAACAAAGGCGTCATAGCAGGCGGCCGGGTAGGCCGTGGTGCCGCAGGCGCCGCCTCCATTCGAACCCTGCAGCGGGCCGGCCGTGGGGAAATCGAGCGAGTCAGTGAATCCAGCAACGTAGGCCTGGCCGGAGGAATCGACCGCGACGCGAACAGCCTCGTCGTCGCCCGTACCGCCAAGGTAGGTGGAATAAACCAGCGCAGTTCCCTGCGGGTTGAGCTTGGTGACAAAGGCGTCAAAACAGGGAGCAGTGTTGACCTCGGTGTCGCAGCCTCCGCCCGCAAAGACGCCCTGGACGCCGCCGCTGACCGGAAAATCAACTGAACTGGTGTAGCCCGTGATGTATGTGTAACCGGAAACATCAACCGCGATGCCGGTGGCGTAATTGTAATCCGTGCCGCCGAGATAAGTGGAATAAGCCAGCACCGGATCGATCACCAGTGGCTTCGAGGCATCGTAGCCGCTGACGTTAAAGCCAACCACTCCGCCGTTCTCCATCACGTAACGAGCGGCCAGGAAATGCTTCCCCTTCCCGTGGTCGCCGCCGGGCTGATAGGCAACCGGCTTCATAAACCGCACGCCGCCGGCACGAGTCTCGACAACGAGCGCCCCATCCGTATTGATGCGCACCCTTGCAGGCCGATGGTCGTCGCGGGTAATCTCCAGCCGGACGGAGCCCGGATCGACACCCGGCGCTAAATCGATATCAAACTCAAGCTGCCGCTGGTCACCGTAATAGACGAGGTTAACGCCGGGATAAATGTCGTGGTATTCCACCCCGGAATACTCCGGAACATCCTTCACCCACTTTCCCGAATTGTTGCCGATCAGGTAGTTGCTTCTACTGGCTCGCTTGCCCCGGCCTTCAATCCGGGGCGCAGGATTGGCTCCCACCCACCTGAGGCGGAGAATATCTCTCCGGATGTTTCTATGGTGATCGCCGGGGCCGGCTGGGCCTGCGGTATAAGATGGCCGGCGAGAGTTCGCGAGGCTCCGTTCGAGCGACATCACCGCTTCCTGCTCGGTCAGGAACAGCGCATAGCCGCTCGCTCGCGCCAGAAATTTCACAGTGGAGTTCGTCTGCCCGCGGTTCTGCTCAAAGGCCAGCGGCAGCGATGGATACCCGATATGGGAAGGTGGGGCAAAAGCGCTTTTCGGATGTTCAGCCGCTCCGGCGGCCAGCGTCCCAAAGATCATCATCAGCAGGCCTGCGCGGGCAGCATTTGAAAAAGCATCTCCGCATACGGTGCAACGGCTCCGCCAGGAAAAAATCCCGAAATGTTTCAATGGCCCCTCGGCGGCGGCCCGGGCTTCGAGATTCTGGCGCGCAGCCCGTGCCCGGCGCACGAGGTGAATCGTCAGATCAGAGGCAGGACTTGAAAGAGAGCTTGATTGGGTGACGTGAAGCTCGGAGACGTGCTGGCCGGCGTGGCAGGGGTGCCGCGCCCATGAACACGGCCGGGACGGCCGTGCCACTGCTTGTCGTGGCTCCGCTGCGTCCCTCTGCGCCTTGGCGCCTTTGCGTGGGATGCTCTGCTTTTATAGCGTTTCCAGGAACTACTTTTTCGTGCAGCGGCTAAACAACTGGTCGAGTAATTCGATGGCAAGGTCCATTTCTTCGCGCGTGATGGAGAAAGCAGGCGCCAGCGTAAAGACGTTTTTGTAGTAACCGCCCACGTCCAGCACCAGGCCCATTTTGTGTCCGCCGGCTTCGAGATTTCCGGTAAGACCTTCTGCGAAGATGCGGTCTGTCAACTCGCGGTCAGGAGTGATGCGGTCCGGCTTCGAGACTTCAATCCGCAGCGCCAGGCCCAGCCCATCCACCTGCCCAATCGATTGCGGATGCCGCCTTTCGAGCTCGCGCAGCCCGGCCAGCAAATAGGCCCCCTTCTCGTTCACCATCGTTTCGTAATCCTCTTCTTCCAGCATCTTCAGCGTTTCGAGCGCGACGGCCGTGCCCAAGGGATTGGCGGAAAACGTCGAGTGCGTTGAACCGGGAGGAAACACCTCCGGCGAAATCAGTTCCTCGCGCGCCCAGACGCCCGAAATCGGGTTCAAGCCGTTCGTCAGTGCCTTGCCGAAAACGATGATGTCCGGCGTGATGCCGAAATTCTCAATCGCCCAAAATTTACCCGTGCGGTAAAAACCCATCTGGATTTCGTCATCCACAATCAGGATCTTGTGCCGGTCGCAGGTTTCTTTCAGGCGCTTGAAATAGTCGGCGGGCGGAATAACGTATCCACCCGTTCCCTGCACCGCCTCGATGTAGAACGCGCCGAACTCCGAGGCTTCGGCCTTCGCGTCCCACACGCCGAAGTATTCCGAGTCAAACAGCTTCTCGAATTGCTCCTCGCAATAGAGGCCGCAGGTGTCCGGCTTCAGCCCGTAGATGCAGCGGTGGCAGTAAGGATAAAAAACAAACTGCGCGCGGTCACTGAAATGTCCGAAGCGGCGGCGATAGCGGTAGCTGGAAGTGATGGCCGTGGCGCCCAGCGTCCGCCCGTGATAGCTGCCCATGAAGGCGAACATCAGATTTTTCCCGGTGGCGTTGCGCACCAGCTTGAGGGAATCTTCAATGGCCTGTGAGCCGCCCACGTTGAAGTGGACGCGGCCCTTCACGCCAAAACGCTTTTCGCAGTACTGCGCGATGCGCGCCGCCACTTCAATTTTTTCCGGGTGCAGATACTGGCAGGCCAGTTGGGGCAGGCGGTCCACTTGCCGCTTGAGAGCTTCATTCAACCGGGGGTTCTTGTAGCCGAAGTTCGCCGCGGAATACCACATCTGGAGGTCAAGGTAGGGAGTGCCCTGTTCGTCGTAAAGGTAAGAGCCCGCACAGTTCGAGAAGACCTTGGGCGGATCGAGGTAGTGTACGGTGTCGCCAAACGAGCAGTATCGGCGCTCAAGCTCCAGCAGTTCCGCAGCCCTGGTTGTGGTGTCCGGCAATGACATGATCCAGTTTCCCTTCACAACGGTTCGGTCCTTGCGCCTTGGCGTCTTGGCGTGAGGCGCCTGTAATGTTCTTCGCTAGGCTCAGAGCGAATCCCAATCGGGCTCTTCACAGATTACTGAAAAGGTCCCTTACGTCTGTCATTCTGAGCCCGTTCGCCCTCATTTTGCGAACGGCCCTGAGCGAAGTCGAAGAGGCTCAGGGTAAACTCCGCGAAGAATCTCGGCATTTATTTTCAGGCAAAAACGGGGATGCTTCGCTTCGCTCAGCATGACATCTTGACGTTTATCAGCAATCTACTAAGTCGCGGCGCTCACCGCGGCGTCACGCTCAAGCGATCCGGCCGCCAGCATTTCGCCCAATTCCTTCTGCACATCCCCAAAAGTTTCAAACGATCGGCAGGCCATGCCGCGCTCGCGGCAGTAGGCCAGCAGTTCATTTTTGGCAAACACCACGTCCGCAACCTCCACCGCAAAACGGTCGGAAAGGCCGTCGCCGATAAAGATGACCGGCTGCTGCCTTTTTCGGATGCGGCGGATGATGGCCGGTTTGCAGGTGGCGCAGCCGTGATTGCAGCCGTGATCGCTGTGCGGGAATATCGCCCGCATTCTGCCGCGCTCCAGTCGCATTCCGGTTGAAAACAGATGGCGGCCGTTCCGCAATTCACCATCAGCCCCCGCCCGCTTCAGCACCCGCCGGATGACATAATCAAAACTGTCGCTGACAATGTAGAAGGGAAGATGCCAGGCCTTCAGGATGCGATAAAACGCCGGGAAATCAGGGTCAAGGGGAATAGCATCAACCAGGGCGTTCAACTGCTTTGCCGTCACGCGCACCAGCGCCGCCTGCCGCTCAAAGCATTCCCTTGACCCGATGTCGCCCCGGAGCCACAGCTCCTCGACTTCCTGCCAGGAAGGGTCCGCAAATTTCTCCAGGATTTCATCGGTCACGTCCAGGCGCGTAATCGTTCCGTCAAAGTCGGAAAAGACCACCGGCTTGCGGACCGCCCTTTCGCCCCGGCCGTTGTCCAAAGATTTTCCCCTCAAGCCTTTCTCCCTTCCCTCCGATAGGTGCAACAGAGGGCCATTGGGCAGGCTGTCGTCAGATTGACCCCTCCTGCACGCTCCAAGGCTCCGCCTGCTTTTTGGGCCCTGTCCTACTCCCCGCGCTCGTCCACCAGGCGCTTGCACTTTCGCCCCTGGACGAGCGTGCCGGAGGAGGAAAATCGAAAGGCCAGCCTGTACATCCCGCAAACCTGATTGGCCCATACGTCCGGATAGCGCGCCTCCAGGTTTCTCCTGACCGCGTCCTCTACCACCGAGGTGGAGATCCCGTTGGACAGTTCCAACCGGAACTCCAGGACGTCGTGCAGCCCTTCCTGCCTCACGGCCACCTGCCAGTTGGCTGAAAGCCCCGGCACGTCGCACAGAACTTTTTCAAAAATCTCCGGGTACATATTTCCGGCGCCCATCACCACCATTTCGTCGCGCCGGCCGCGGATTCGCGCGATACGCCGCACTGTCGTCCCGCAACGGCAGGTCCCGTCAAGAAAGCGCGTAATGTCGCGCACCCGGTAACGGACCAGCGGCATGGTGCGGCGTGACAGGGTTGTGACTACCAGTTCGCCATAGCCGTCCGGGTCAGGATCGAGAATCTCAAACATCAGGTTGAACTCGTCAACATGATAGCCGTTGCGCGCAAGACACTCCATTCCGGCGCCGCCGCCCATTTCTGTGGAACCATAGCCCAGAATCACCGGCGCATTCCAGATCTGCTGGACGTAATCGCGGTAGGCGTCGGTCATCCGGTCGCCCGCGGCAAAGATCAGCTTCAGGGGAAAGCTTCCCTTCTTTTCAGCAATTTCGCTCAGGCTCACCAGCCAGGTGGGGTCCGCCACAATCACGTTGTAGTGATAATTCGCCAGGCGGTCATAGACCTCCGCCGGCTGCGGCTTGCCGACCGCAGAGCAGAAAACCCCCAGTTGTTTGCAGGCCAGATAAGTCACCCAACTGCTGATCCAGTATCCCGCGTCAAACGTGCAAACCACGCGGTCTCCCGGGCGCACGCCGTTTTCATAAAAGGCCGCTGCTTCATAGCGCGCAGAAAAATCCACCTCGTCATAGCCAAAGTAAACCCGTTTGGGCCCGCCGGAAGTCCCCGTGGTTTCAAACACAGATTCGGGCTCCCTGCAAAGGAAATCCTCGGCGGGCAGGTTGCGGATGTCTTCAGGAGTAGTGAAGATATCTCCAAGGTCTTCCGGTCGATGGATCTGGTCCACTCGCAGCCCCGCCTGCTGGAGCTTCCTTGCAAAGAATTTCTGGCGTGCGGCGGCATAGCGAACCACGCGCCGGAAGCCGTCCATCTGGATCTTTCGGATGAGCCCAGGCGGAAGAGACCTGCCCCAGCGGACAAGCCGGGGGATCGAGCCGCCGATCACCCCTCGTTCAACAATTTTCCGCAGATCACCAACCATGCAATTTCAAACGAAGGCAGGGCGTCTGGGCCCGGTGGCGGGAGGAAGTCGAAATTTCATCGCCCGACCCAATCCGACGCGCAAGCTCCTCTGCCTTCAATCCCTCCCGAGCCTTCCAGCGCATTCAACTTACATCAGGTATGCCGATTCACCGGAAGCCGGCACAGGGGCCGCCAGCAAATCGATGTACGTAGCCTTTTCGAGCAGGGCTCTGGCAACCTGTGCCACGGCATAAGCGGCATCAGGCCGCGCCATTTCCCGCCCGCGGGCGCTCAACGCCTGGAGGCGTTTCGGATCATCGAGGAGGCCGGAAACCAGCCGCGTAATTTCTTCAGCGCTTTTAGCCGCAACCGCCACGTTTCGTTCCAACAGGAACCTGAGGTGCGCCTCCTCCATCCCAGGGGCCGGGAAGCCGAGGACCATAGGCAAACCTGCCGCCAGAGCTTCAGAAGTTACAAGGCCTCCCGGCCTGGTGATCAGCAGATCTGCCGTCGCCATCAGCTCCGGGATGGACTCTGACCAGCCAAAGACGTGCAGGTCAAGCGCCAGGCGCCCTCGCATCGCGTCGAGCCGATGCCGCAGATCGCAGTCTCGCGCCGTCAAGGCGAGCACCTGGATGGGGTGCCGGGACATCTCGAGATTCTGGATGATGAGGTCGAGTGGAGCGGGCCTGATTCCGCCTCCCATCACCAGCACCACGGGCCGGCTCGGGTGCAGGCCAAACGCCCGGCGGAGTTCAGCACGATCGAAGCTGAGCGCGCAGGCCGGATCGACAGGCACGCCGCAGGTTACGATTCGGTTCGCTGAGACGCCCCAGGAAATCAACTGGCCCTTGGCTTGTTCGCTCCCCACGCAGTGAACGTCAATCTGATTTTCGGCCCACACCGGCTCGGCGCAGAAGGCCGTATGGGCGGCCAGGATTGGTGCATCAAACCATCCTTCGCGCCGGCCCAGCGCAGCCAGCCTGGCGGCCCCCGTTTCTGCCGCGATCACCAGGTGCGGCCGGAATAGCCTGAGGCGGTTTAGACCCCGCTCGCAACCGCGCCTGATGAGGCTGTCCGGGAACATCTTCACAAGCCGTTTCCTCTGGCGCCATTCGAACAGCTTGCGCCACACCGCCGGAGCGCGCCGCATCGTCAGCCAGCGAGGATAGGCGTAAGACCGGCGGAACCAGGGCTCGGCGAGATCCAGAAGATCAATCGTCCGGGCCTCTACGTTGTCCGCTCCGTCGTGAAGGGCCTGATGTATGGCGCGACTTGCCTGCAACTCGCCAGCGCCCGCGCTGAGCGTCAGTATAGCGATGCGCCTGATTTCCATTCCCGCTCCAGAAAGACCGTGCCTGAAATGCGGCGAAAAAGTAGGCCGTCACTCCCAGCGCCGCAGCAGCAGCACGGCGTTCAAGCCTCCAAACGCAAACGAATTCGAAAGCGCGGCACGAATGCGCTTTTCCCGCGCCACGTTGGGAACATAGTCAAGATCACACTCGGGATCAGGCTCAGTGTAATTCGCGGTGGGCGGAACCACTCCGCGCTCAACCGCCATCACGGTGGCCACAAACTCAATCGCGCCCGTTGCGCCCATGGCGTGTCCGTGCATTGATTTCGTGGAACTGATCGCCAGCTTTCTGGCGTGGCAATTGAAGACTTCCTTGATCACCTGGGTTTCGACGGCGTCATTGAGGCGCGTTCCAGTCCCGTGGGCGTTGATGTAATCAATCTCCTCGGGGTTGATTCCGCCTTCATCGAGCGCCATGCGGATGGCGCGTACCGGGCCGTCCACCGAGGGCTGGGTGATGTGGGAAGCGTCAGAACTCATGCCGCAGCCGGCAAGTTCGCCGTAAATGGTGGCGCCGCGCTCAAGGGCGTGGTTCAGTTCCTCCAGCAGAAGAACGCCTGCACCTTCTCCGATCACCATTCCTTTGCGGTCCGCCGAAAAAGGCCGGCAGGCTGTGGCAGGGTTGCCGTTTCCCGAAGCCAGCACCCGCACCGCCTCCCAGCAGCGCATCACACCGTAAGTGATGGGAGCATCAGCCCCCCCGGCAAGCACCATGTCTGCCATTCCAAACTTGATGAGGTGGAACGCCTCCCCGATCGCGTGGCCAGACGACGAGCACGCCGTGGCAGTTGCCAGCGCCGGCCCCTGCGCGCCAAACTCTATACAAATGTGTGAGGTGGCAGCATTGTGCATGATGCGCGGGATGGTGAAGGGGTGCAGGCGGGTGACCTGCTTTACGTAAAGATTGTGATAGCCGGCGTCATAGCTTCCTGCCCCGCCCATGCCGGAACCCATAACCACCCCAAAGCGGCAACGTTCCTCATCGCGGACCGTGAGGCCACTGCTTTCCATCGCTTCGCCCGCCGCAATCAGGGCGAATTGCGCGAACTTGTCCAGCATGTCCTGGCGCTTGGAAGGGAAGTAGTCGTCTGGATTGTAGTCGGGAATTTCGGCTGCGATTTTAATGGATAGGGGGGAAGAATCAAATTGGGAAATGGGCCGCACACCTGACCGGCCCTGCACCAGGTTCCCAAAAAAGCTTTCCCTGTTCTTGCCCGTGGAGGAAAAAACCCCCAGCCCTGTTATGACAACCCTGCGCACCTTGGACTCCAGAAGGGTTTAGTTGGAGGCCACAGGGCCGCTGCCCTTGGCCATCGCCGCCAGATCAGATATGTCTTTGCCCTCGAGCACCCGGGTCAGACTTTCCACAACCTGCCGTACGCTCTTCATGTTCTGGGCCACTGTGTCGGGAATGTCGATCTTGAACTCTTCTTCCAACGCAAACAGGATGTTCACTCCATCCAGTGAGTCGATCCCCAATTCCTCAAATGTTGCGTCAATCGATACATCACCGGGTGAGAGATGCTGCTCCCGTGCAATGATTTCAACGACTTTCTCGGCTACGTTCATATCTGCTCCTTGCCGACCGGGCCCGGCGTTTCGCCCTGCTCCTGACCCTCATAGGATGAAATCCCGATCGGATGCTTCCCTGCAAGCTCGCTGACCACGTCCAGCAACTCAGAAAGCCGAAAAGGCTTTTCCAGGAAAGCCCTCACTCCAAGCTCCCGCGCCAGGTCGCGTTCGGATGCCGTGATAAATGAGCTCATCAGTATGGCGTCACAAGCAATCTTCTTTTCTTGCAGCTTCCGCAACAGTTGCAGTCCGTTTTCCCCCGGCATGCGAAGATCAATCAAGATGACAGCCCTGCCCTCATCCACGCTTAATGCTTTCCAAAGACCCTCGCCATCCTCTGCGAGATCGACAGCAAAGCCGTTTGCAATAAGGACCTCCGAAAGAAGGTTCCGGCTCTCCTGATCGTCATCCACAACCAGCACTCGAGGTAAGCCCACTGACACACCCGCCCGGGAGGACTTCCGTCTGCCCAACAGCGTCACTCGGTGCATGAATGAGTCCAAAGTTGGGCGACATTGTTAAGCTCAGTACAATCAGTCTCTTGCTAGAGATTCGAATGCCGTGACGGCTAATCCGAGTGACGCTAACTGTGTCAAATTGTGACACCGCCCGGAATGAGTGTATTTTAATTCCACACCAATTTCCAGCATTTTGACAGTCAAAGGGCCGATGGCTCAGCCTCCATTCTGGACCCAGAAATCTTGGGAAAGCGTTGTCTATGCCGTGATTTTTTCAATGGGCGCAAAGGTCAGGCCGGCTCGGGACACTGCTTCAATGATTGCAGGCAAAGCTTCAACAGTGCTCGACTGCCTAATGCCACCGGGGGGCGGCTGCTCGTGTCCGTCGTGCAGCAGGATCACAGCGCCGGGATGCAACCGGCGGGTGGCGGCCCTTATAATCGCCTGAGTCTTGTACTTCCAGTCGAACCCCGCGACAGACCACATGATCATTTTGAGCCCGCGTTGTCGCAGGACGGGCATCAGCCCGAACCAGCGAGCGCCGTAGGGGGGCCGGAATAACGTAGGACGCACCCCTGTAACCCCTTCGATGATTTCCTGTGCCCGGTCAATTTCCCCGGCCATAAATCTGCGGCTGCGGGCGAATAGAAGAGGGTGGGAATACGTATGGTTTCCGACGGTGTGGCCTTCGCGTACAATGCGCCGTGCGATTTCCGGATGTCGCTCAACGTTCTTGCCGCAAAGGAAGAATGTCGCTGAGATCTTGTGCTCACCGAGGATGTCGAGAACACGGTCGGTAAAGGGCGGAGCGGGGCCGTCGTCGAAGGTCAGGACGACGCTTCGGCTTCCTGCTGGGCCGCGGGTCAAAACCGGTGCGAACACCTGCGACGAAGGGATGATGCAGGCATACGCCAGTCCCGCGCATCCGAGAATAATGATGAAGACGACCGCCCACCAGATCATGGCCGACCTGCATGTCCCGTTGCCGCCGTGCCCCTGCCTGATGCACGGGTTCCACCTAACGCAGACTCACTCTCGGCGATGATTATCCTAGCACAACGTCTCTCCCGATTCGTTGCAGTGGGCTTGCAGGCAGCACGCAGAAGGAGTAAGTTAACCAGAACGGGACCCCAGAGGTAAGAGCATGAATAGTTCGATTGACCGCTTCATGGCGCAGCAGGGATTTGGTGACGAAGAGCCGTCTCGCCGCGGCTGGCATTTCCGCGCCTTACAGCTTCAGCCCTCGGTTCTGGGACTGCTGGTAGTCGTGGGTATCATCTTCCAGTGGGCGACGCTGTTCTTTGTGCTGGCGGCAGTCCTCGCCTGGAACGTCATGGTGCCCGCATTGAATCCTTTTGAAAGGCTCTACGACTGGGTGATTGGCGGCCCGGCATCGAGGTCGAAACTTGAGCCCGCACCGCCGCCCCGCCGTTTTGCGCAGGGCATGGCCGCAGCCTTCATGGCCGTAACCGGCATTTCGCTGGCGTTGGGTTGGATGATCGTCGCCTATGTGTTTGAGGCGTTCCTGCTGGTGGCCCTCATCGCGTTGATCGCCGGCAGATTTTGCATGGGGTCCTACATCTTCCACACCCTGAGCGGCCGCAGCGCCTTCGCCAACTCCACCTGCCCGTGGTCAAAATAGGCGCCTGAGTCCAGGCACCGGGTTTGGAGCACGGCGAGGTGTCTTTAAAGCTTAGCGTGACGCGGCATCGCGCTTCAACAGCTGGCGACCGGCTTTCCCCGAACGGAAGAACCCGCAGGCCGCGCGACAAACGGAGGCGACGCAAGGCGAGTTCTGAGAGGCGCGCGCGTACGGTTGGGCCTCTTTGTAAGTTCACTCCAAGGCGGGTAACAGTTCTTTCAGTGGCAGGAGTTCCAGTTCGATGCCGCTGGCGATGCGCCCGCAGAGTTCTTTTCGGGCTGTAGCCGGGCCGCCGTGCGGAAATTCAAACGATTCCGACCAGCGCAAGGCGTGTTTTCGCGTTTCGGTAAGTTCGACACGGAGTCGAAACTGGCCTTCTTCGCTCCGCAGCCGTCCGCAGACCAGATAGTCTGCTTCCAGCTCTGCGGCGATTTTCTCCACCGCCGTCCGCCGGTTCCTGTAGCGCACCACCGAGGCCAGCGAGACCACGCGGACACGCTGCCGCAGCGCGCGCCCCAGTTCGTCAATCAGCGCCTCGGTCAGCACGTCCGCAAGGCCGCTGTTTTCCGGCGCGCCCGTCAGGTTTTCCACCGGCAGCACCGCCAGCCGCGCTTCCCGGGGCGCGGAGCCGTCGTCCAACGCGCCGATGAATCGGTAGCCGCGCCCGTGCAGCGTCTCGATGTAGCGCGGCCTGCCAACCGTGTCCGCCAGCGCGTGCCGCAGCTTATTGATCGACCGATTCAGGCTGTGTTCGTAGTCAACGAACACATTCCCCGGCCAGATCAGTTCACGCAATTCCTCGCGCGATACCGTTTCGCCCGGCTTCGCAAGCAGCGCAATCAGGATCTGGAGCGGTTGATGTTGCAGTCGAGTGCGCAGCCCGTTTCTGCACAGCTCCCCGGTGCTCAGGTCCAGTTCATAGGGATAAAAGCGAATTTTGCGCGAGTGATTCACATCACCTTCACGCATCGCCAGCCCCAGTATTATTTCTTGCTTTGAGTAATCCTGTGACTCGTCAGCTTTCGGCGCATCCCCACAGCTACGCCCAGAATAGAGCGGCTTTTTCGAAAATACAAGGTGTTTCCGTACTGGATGAATCTAAGTGCGTTGGCAGGAGATAAAAAAAGTACTTTTGGAGCATTGTTGCCCCTCATTCCGACTTGCTAATTTCTCGCCAATACGAAAGGTACTCAGAAATTTAGGGCGGTTGGCGCGGACATTGACTCTTGGTGTGTTCGATCACCGGAGCTGAGGGCAAGGTCGGAGTGTTCTACGGTCGGGACCGCGACGCCTGCGGCTTCGATGGTCAGACAAACTGGCATGAGTCTCGATGAGGGCCTCTCGCTTCGCGAGACCGCAGACACTACAAGGCGAGTATGTGCGCCACCCGCCAGCGTCCGAGTACAAAATGGAAATTCCGAATATCACGGAATGCTGGGTAAATGTTGACATTAATGTCACAACCAAGCATTGCCAGGAGGGCCGCGCCATGGTTCGCTTCTTGACCTGTGGTCTCCTTGCTCTTGTTGCGTTCGCATGCTTAACGGCGGCGCCAGCGTCCGGACAGCAGTACAAATTGTGCTGCAGTTGCACTTCGAACGACAACGGCCAACCTTTTGTGGCACAAACTGCGGCGGTGGCTCTTCCGGGGATGAGCCCGTGCGAAATAGCATGCAGCTCAAACCGGGGTACATGGAAGCGACAACAGTGGGTTGTCGAGACCGGTGCTGTCTGCGGCACACAGCCTCTGGGTCCTGCCGCGCCGCGACCACCGACTCCAGCAAATTTAAGGGCCGACGTTGCCTATAGTGTTGGCCACCAGGGAGCTAGAATTTGGGTAGGGACAAGTGACGAAATGCTGAAAGGCGAAGCTCTGCGCACTTCTCTAGCTGGCGTCGATATGAACACTCAGGCGATTCGCTCGGCCCCCATCGCCGTATTGCAGCAAGCCGCCTTGGACGGCGTCGCAGACTGCGTCAATGAGAGAAATATTGACCCGGACTTCCGGTGGGTCTACGCGCGCGGCTCGGCGCAAATCAAAAACTCGGCACAACACGGCGACTTTGATGGCATCCGCGCAACTTTCGGCTATTTCGAATCCCATGATGACCAACTTAGGAACCGGCTTTATTGCCGGAATGGCAGTGAGGTTCGGCGACTGCTAAACTCAGTCGCACAAAACCCTCTCGCGCTGGACTTCTACGGACAGCCACTGGAAGAACCTAGCAACAGAGGTGCGGCGAGAGGCTTTTTCGGAACCCCTATTCGCGGTGCGGCATTCTGGGGAATATGCGGATTAGCTATCGGTCTGCTTGTCGGTTTGATAGCTGTCATCCTAACAAAAGCGAGAGATGCTCGGGCTGGTTAGTCGATAGCCCACGGGGCTGGCGCAGACGTTGACTCCTTATGTCTTCGATCAAAGAGGGTGAGGGCAGGGTTCGAGTGCTCCTGGGTCGGGACCGCGCAGCCTGCGGCCTCGATGATCACGGCAAACTGGCGGGCATGAGTCGCAATGAGGGTTTCTCGCTTCGCGAAGAACGCACACACTAGAGGGCGGGTGCCTGCGCCACCCGCCTGCGCTAAGAGAGCATTATCCTCCGCGCGAGAAAGGAGCCTATATGCTTCGGTATCTGCTTGCCTTATACCTTGTCGGTGTATTTGCTGTCCTTGCTATCGCACAGCAAACTTCGACTCCCTCCTCACCACCCACCAAGCCAGCGAAGCGCGCTACGACTGCGCACTTAACGGCTACGAACATCAAGAAGGTCAATCCGGGTAGCGGTCCTTACTATCCATCGTGCAGCCTTATCGATTCCCCGCATGCCTTGACGTGCCCTCAGGACTTAGGACATTCAAATCGGCTCGAGTGTACCTCTTGGTGCACACGAGGCCCGGCACGCTTCACTCCTTATCCGAGACTTGATGTATGTGAGAATGAGGTGGCCCACATGAATATTAGGGTCGATGGGAACGCGCTGTCAACGCATGGTGATGTTGTAATCTACTCAGGCGTAAGTATCGACTGGGACGACGGAACGCAAACCAACTATATACCAGTGATGACGCCGAACATGCAGGCATGGACTACAAACAATGACGTCACTCACAAATGGGCGCAGGCTCGTACCTACACTCCGTCTCTCATGTACTACGTTCAGCACAAATATGATGGCGATGGGTCATGCTCCTATGAGTGCCGCCTGCAGGCGCAAACAAGTGTAACCGTACACTTAGATAGCGCGCCGGAGTGCGTTGGTGGTTTTTATCATGGAGGCGGTGGAAAAACCGTCAAGAAGAAGCCCTAGCACGCTGTGGAGAGAAGGAATCCCGCCATTTCGACCCGTATGGGATTTTGGCGAGCCACCCGGAAGCAACGGACGATAAGACATTTAGGATTTCCCAACCCAACCTTCGAACCAGAGGGTCGGGGCAGCCCATCCCCAAACCGATTAAGCGCGTTGATTCCTGATGGTTGGTCTTATCCAAGCCAGCGTGAATCCGCCCTCCAATCTCGGGAAGAATCATCAGCTTGACCCATTCGTTCTCCAGGAAGACGGCCCGGTACGCCTGGTCGCGCTTCTCCGCCGACAATCGGTCAATGAAGGGATTCGGGCTCCAGACTCCTCGAGGCAGATGACGACGGGTGGCGCAGACGCTCGGTTTGTAGTGTCTGCGGTCGCGCGAAGCGAGAGGCTCTTTTTGAAGTTCATACCGGCCGGTCCATGGCAATTTTTTAGCCGGCTTGTCGCAGCGCGGTTCCGACACCCCACCGTCCCAACCCCAATCAGCCACGCTGAACGCAGACACCAAAAATCAATGTCCGCGCCACCCGCCAATTCGTTCTAGGAGCGCAGTTACAACGGTGCCCACCGGTACGTCACCGTGGTGCCCGACGTGCGGAGGCGGTTCGTCGTGGCTCCTCCATTATCACGACGGCGTCAGGCAAGGTCAAACCTCCGGCGACGATCAGACGGCTCTTCGGCCTACGCAATTCGAGAAAAAAGTTTATCATTTCGAAGAGAGAATAGATGACCTCAGCTGCTGCAAGCTCGCGCGTGTCCGTCTTGATCCAGTCCTCCCCGAGGTGCCGCCTTGCCTCCTCAATGTCAATCACGAAGCCGTGGTCCTTGTATTCATGGACGAGCAGCTTCGCGGCTGCGTCTGGCCCACCTGGAACAACGATCTTGGTGGAGAGGAGACGCGTTGCGTACTGAACGGCCGACTCACTGATCCGATCACAGTAGCCGATCTGTTCAACTGTCAGGACCTCGCGCAGGTATCGTGAAAACAGGTCTGCGCTCCCGGGGTACTCCTGCGCAACCGAGGCGAGCGTCTTCAGCGCCTGACTTACCCCTAAGGCGGGCAGTTTTCCTATTTGGGGGTCGATCGGTCCTAGTTGGCCGAGGGGGCCCATATGTATCTCGTCGGCGCCTAGCGCCACGAGCGTCGCGGCCGACTTAGCGTGGCGAGGGACGACGGCGACGAACTTATTACAGGCGAATGACTTGCACACTTTGCTTATCTGGTAGGCCGGTTCAATTTCGCCGCCACGGCTGAGGAGGAGCAACATTACATCCATCCCCCGCGCCGCGTTCTGCTGTGAGAGCGCTTCGAATATCTTGTCCAAATCGTAAGAATCGATACTGTTCATAGGTTCTAGCAGAGCCAACGCGCAATATCGCCCGAGACCTTTTTCATTGAGGATCGAGGAAAATTCGCCAACAAGACGCTTCTGGATCTGTTCTCCCGTCGCCTTACGGAGGAATATAGGCCAAGGAGCCGGCTGAGCTGGAGCTTCGGCCCCGGCGTCCGCGCCAGCAGCACCGCGGGTGTCGGCGCTTGGCACACCGTCGTCGCCGCCTGGGACAATCTGAGACTCCAAATCAGTCGCTACAAAATCCACATCCTTTCCCATAGATAACCCTTTCCTCTGCGTCTGCCATACAAATATTGCAATTCCTGCCATCCACACGATTGAGTCAGTAACCGCGCAAATGTATATACCACGTCTTGCTTGGGTGGTGCTTAGGTCGTGCGTCTTGCAATCGGCGCGGCAGGCGAACACCGCGGGTAATCGCCTTTGTATACCACCTATGGAATTGAGATGCAAGAAGATTCATCGGATGCTGGAAATGCCGAATTGCGAAACGGCGCACCACTCACCCGACTGAGAAGCAGTGGATAGTGAATAGTGGTCAGTGACGGGTGACAGGCAGGTTGCGAGCGCAGGAGCGGGCGATGCGCCAGGGCTGCGACTGCTGCGGGACGCCGCCTACCCACGGTAAGTGCCCGGAAGGCAGTGGGCGGTAGGCAGTAGGCAGACGGCGAAACGGCAGCGGCGGTCCCCTCACCCGTCGTCGTACCTCCGCCACCCTCTCCCAACGGTAGAGGGGCAATGCGGCGAGTTTCGGCCGCGAGCGCGTCCACCCTCCCCCACGGTAGAGGGCCTTCATTGCGCCTGAGATGCGTGATGGCCGGCTGTAGGTTCCCTACTCAGAGCGGCCGCCTTGCTTGATGTAAAGGTACACTGTGTGCACGGAGCCGTTCTCGGCGGTGATTTCCTCGGATTTTTGGGGCGTCCAGCCGGTCATCTGGAAATCGTGAGAGACCACGCGCGTGCCGGGACGGAGCTGCTTTTCCAGCATGGGACGGATGTCCGCATTGACGCTGGTGAGCAGGTAGAGCGTGACCACCGTTGCCGGATGGATGTCCGCCTTGAACATATCTCCGTGGAGGATCTTGGCTTTTGAGGCAAGCCCGAGCTCCTCGATTTTCGCCGAGGATTCCTCGTACCGCTTGCCGTCAAGTTCCACGCCCACAGCGTGCGCGCCGTACTTCTGCGCCGCCATAATCACAATCCGGCCGTCACCCGAACCCAGATCGTACACAACGTCGTTGGGGGTCACCTTGGCCATTTCCAGCATTCTTTCGGCAACCTTCATGGGAGTGGGAACAAAGGGAACGATATCGTGAGCGGCTTCGTACTCAGGCGTCAGTTCAGACTGCGCCCGGAGAGGCTGCGAAAGCGGATATCCAAAAGCAGCCAGAACGGCAAGGAGGACCGCCAGACGCCACAACAAATTGATGCGTCGCAGCATGGTTTACCTTCCTTCCTGTGCAGAGTTAAGCCTATTCTACCATCGACAGGTTGCTGAAAAAGGGTTTTTGCGCCCGAGGCTGGCGGTCTGCGCCAGCCGCGAGGGGAAGGTAGCACAGCCACTCCTGGCTGTGCAGAATGGGACAAACACACAGGCAAGAGTGCCTGTGCTACTGCTGTGAATGGCTTAGTTGACGCTCTCGGCGCTGTAGCGCGCGATGAGGCCAGACCGCACCGCGTGCCGATAAACGCCGACGAAGGCGCGGCAGGCGACCAGCAGCGTGATGACGGTGAGGGCGGCGCAGATCAGCAGCGATTGGAGCGAAACGCCCGCGCCTTGCACCACTCCGCGCATGCCCTCGAACACATAGGAGGGCGGCACCAGGCGCGCCACCCATTGCAGCCATGAAGGCAGCGCAGAGAGCGGATAGAAAACACACGCCAGCGGCGAGAGCAGCGCGGGAATGGGCCAGATCAGCCACTCGGCGGCCGGCCCCCAGCGCAGCACCACCGCCGCCCCGAATATCCCCAGCGCAATTCCAAACAGAAACAGCAGCAACAGGAACGGTACCAGCAGCACGCCATAGGCGAAGAACCGCAGGCCAAACGCCGCCGTGGCCAGCACAACCATGATCACCAGCACCACGATGCTGGTTGCGATGCTGAAGAGAACCAGGCCGGTGAGATATTCGGAAATGGAGACAGGGGCGGCAAAGATGTTCAGAAAATTGCGCGACCACACGTCTTCCATGAAGGCGACGATGACTCCATGGAGTGCCCGGACAAGGAAGTCCCAGAAAACCATCGCGCCGAGGAGGACGGGAACAAAGTTGAGATGTGAAGCTGAAACCGAGTCGAGATAGTGGCTGATGAATCCCCAGAGCACAATGTCCACAGCCTGCCAGGCGAAGAGCGGCACCACCCGGGCGGAGCTGCCCCGCAGCAGATAAAACAAGCGAAGAAGAATGGCGGCAATTCGGCGCAGGCGGGCAGGCACGGTCGTCAATCCTCCAAAGCCAGCGGCTCCCGGGCCACCGCCACGAAGAGATCTTCCAGCGTTTCTTTCCCGTACTCGGAAGGCAACGTCCTGGGATCACCCTCCAGCAGGATTTTGCCGTGCGAGAGGAACAAGACGCGGCCGCAGACCTCAGAGACTTCGTACATGTTGTGCGAGGTCCAGAGCACTCCCACGTCATCCGTCGCGGCAAAATCGCGGATGCGCGCGCGGATTTCCCGGGCGCTGGCAGGATCGAGCGAAGCCGTCGGCTCATCCAGCAGCAGGAGGCGGGGGCGATTCAGCATGGCCTTGGCCAGGGCGACGCGCGTCTGTTCGCCTGAGGAGAGCACGCCGCATTTTGTGTCGCGGAAAGCGACGAGATCGTATTCACGGATGAGCGCCTCGATGCGCTCGGTGGCGGCGGGTATCCCATACAGCATGGCAAACACCCGCAGGTTCTGCCACACCGTGAGATTGCCGGGCAGCGGCGCGTAAACCGCGGTAAAGTTGGTGCGTTCGAGCGCCAGCCGCCGGTGCGAGGCGATATTTCTGCCGTCGATGATCACACGCCCGGCCGTGGGCTCCAGAACTCCAAGAACCATGTTGATGGTGGTCGTCTTGCCAGCGCCGTTGGGACCAAGAAGCCCGAGGATCTCGTGGCGGCCTAGCTGAAAGGAAATTCCGTCCACGGCCACTTTTTCGCCGTACGCTTTGCTGAGGCTTTCCACTGCCAGGATGGCTGGAGACGATCCTGTTCCGGGGTTTTTCTGAATGCAATGCATATGCCGGGCCGCCCGCTGAGGGTTACAAAATATGGTGACAAGATCGTTTGTAGCGCCGCCGTCCCGGCGGCAATTTTCAGGGCCGGTTCCGCTTGGCCGGACCGGCACTACGGAAGTCCGTTACTTTATTATCCAATCCTCATTAGGATGCAACTCTGCCAGTCTGGCACGCCCAAGCGCCAGCGTGCAAGCGACGGCATACAGGCCGCGATGGAACCGTGAGAGAGGTTACAATGCAAGCGCAGGTCTCAAACCCGGAGCTCCGCGCCACCACCGGTCACAAAAAAGGTGAATGTCCGATGAGCACAAGAAGAGACTTCATCAAGAACGCCGGAGCAATGGTCGCCGGGCCGATTGCCGCAAAGCCACTCCTGGAACAGGGGAGGCGTCGGGCAGTTTCCGCACCCTTGTCTGCAGCGCAAACGGGCGCGCGCGGAGGGCTCGCGGTAAACAGCAATGGCCGCTACCTGGTGGATTCCGAAAATGCACCATTTCTGCTGCAGGGCGAAGCGGCGTGGTCTTTGATCGTGACGCTGGCGAAACCTGACGCAAGCGAATACCTGCAGAACAGGCGCCTGAAGGGCTTTAATGCAATCCTGGTGAACCTGGTCGAGCACAAGTTCTGCAAAAATCCTCCCCGGAACGCCGAGGGCGAGGCGCCGTTCACTACTGCCGGCGACTTCGCCACGCCCAACGAGCGCTACTTCGAGCATGCCGATTGGATTCTTCGGGAAGCTTCACGGCACGGCATTTATGTTCTGCTGGCCCCCATCTACCTTGGCTACAAAGGAACAGACGAAGGATGGATCAATGAACTGATGGTATTGAGCCCGGCGAAATGCCTGGAGTACGGCAGATTTCTCGGGCAGCGCTACAAGGACTTCGACAACATCATCTGGGTGATGGGAGGCGACCGGAATCCCGAATCGGCGCTCGAGCGCATTGACCTGATCGCGCTGGGCATCAAGGAGCACGACGCGAGGCACCTGTTTACGGCGCACTGCGCTCCTGAAAATGATGCCGCCGACCATTACGGCGGCGGAGGATGGCTCAGCTTTAATACGGTGTATACCTACGGGCTTATTCACCCGCGGCTCTATGGCGCTTACAACCGGAAACCTGCCGAGCCATTCATCCTGATCGAGTCTGCATACGAGGGCGAGCATAATTCGTCTGAAGTGCAGATCAGGCGGCAGGCGTACTGGACCATTCTTTGTGGTGGTTTCGGCCACGTTTTTGGCAACAATCCCATCTGGCATTTCGACGGCCCCGGCCTCTATCCCGTGAAGGAAAACTGGCAGCAGGCAATGGACCTTTCGGGATCAATAAGCATGATGCATTGGGGAAACCTGTTTCGCTCGCGCAAATGGCACGAACTGGTTCCCGACCTGAAGCACGAGGTGGTCATCGGCGGCCTGGGCGAATTTCTGGGATTGGACTATCTTGCGGCCGCCCGCACAGCAGGCGGTGGCACAGTGATCGCTTACATGCCGACGAGCCGCGTGATTACGGTGGACCTGTCAAAAATATCCGGAGGCAAAGCCCGCGCGTGGTGGTTTAATCCGCGTTCCGGGGAAACCAACCCGGCGGGCCCACACGCTACGCAGGGAGTCCATGAGTTTTCCCCGCCCGGCCCAGGCGACTGGGTGCTGGTGCTGGACGACGCCTCGGAGGAATTGACAAAACCGGGAACACGCAATTAGTGCCATTCGCATCGCGAGGCCACAGCGGCTACAATAAACGCATCGTCATATCGAAGACCCCAGCATCCGGAATTCAGATTGGAGGATGGGCAATGAGCCACTTTGAGAAATCCACCAACAATTCCCGGCAGTCATCATCGTCCGGCGAATTCTGGCCGGCCCTGCCGCTTGCCGAGTGGGAAGACACCTATCACACGCTGCACATGTGGACCCAGATTGCCGGGAAGGTCCGGCTGGACCTCGCGCCCCTCCAGAACCACTGGTGGAACAGCGCGCTCTACGTAAACACCCGAGGCTTGACCACGTCGCCGATTCCCTACCAGAGTGAGGCGTTCGAAATCCAGTTTGATTTTGTCAATCACCGCCTGGAAATCCTGACATCTTTTGGCAGGGACCAGTCGCTGGCGCTTGAGCCAAAATCCGTGGAGGAGTTTTACCACGAGTTTCTTTCCGCACTGCGCGCGGCCGGAATCGAAATCATCATTGACCCCAAGCCCCAGGAAGTTCCGGAGCCGATTCCTTTCGATCAGGATGAAACCCATCGGTCCTACGATGCTGAATACGCCAACCGCCTGTGGCGCATTCTGCTTTCAACGACCATGGTGCTGGAGGAGTTTCGCGCCCGCTACATGGGAAAAGCGAGCCCCGTCCATTTCTTCTGGGGCAGCTTTGATCTGGCTTACACGCGCTTCAGCGGGCGTGTCGCGCCGCCGCGCAAAGGCATCATCACCTCAGAGGCCTACTCGCACGAGTGCAGCAGCGTGGGATGGTGGCCGGGAGGCGGAGCTGTGAAGGGGCCGGCCTTCTATGCCTACGCCGCTCCTCAGCCAGAGGGATATGATGGACAGGTCGTCCGGCCTGGCTCTGCCTATTACGATGGCCAACTCCACGAATTCATCCTGATGTACGATGACGTGCGCAGCGCCCCCTCGCCGCGGGATGCCATTCTGGAATTCGCCGAGAGCGCCTATGAGGCGGGCGCCAACCTTGGAAAATGGGACCGAAACTTGCTTGAAAGGAGATAAGCGCCATGAGCCCGGAACACTGCGCGCACCTGGACCAGATCAAAATTGAAACCACGGACAAGCACGTGTGCGAGGACTGCATCAAGACGGGCGACAGATGGGTGCACCTGCGGCTGTGCCTGACCTGCGGACATGTGGGCTGCTGCGACTCCTCGAAGAACAAACACGCGACGAAACACTTCCGGTCAAGCAGCCACCCGTTGGTGCGGTCGATCGAGCCGGGAGAAGACTGGGTGTGGTGCTATGTGGATAATACGTTTCCGGGAGAAATTGAGGGCTGAAGCCTTGAATGCGGGAGGGGCTTGATGAGTATCTTCCATCACGACCATCATTATCAGCACGAACACCGGCGTGGTTTCCTGAAGAAAAGCTTTCTGTTTCTGGGCTCGCTTGCCGCTCCCGCCAGCTTTGCCCGCGCAGCACGCCACAGCCCACAAGAAGAGCAGGCAGGCCACCATCACCACTCGAACGCCGCTGCTGACCCTGTGCCGAAGCAGGTAGAGGCGCAAACGAGGGAGGAACCTTACCGCATATTCGATGCCCATCTGCACTGCCCCAGCGAGGACGGCGCCGTCTGGCAATGGTATCCCGTAACCAAAAGCTTTGAGGATTTTGTTGGCTATCTGGACCGCTCCCGCGTCGAGCGGGGCATCATTAACTCCGTGCGCTGCCAGCTCGCCAAGAGCCCTGCAGAATTCATCAAAGGCAACCGCGAAGTCGCCCGCTACGTCGAGCTCTACCGGGGCCGCTTTGTGGGCGCCTGCGTGGTGAATCCGCTCTTCATCGATGAGGCCCTGCGCGAAATTGAAGACTGCCGCAAACAACTGGGCTTTGTCTGGGTGGGTGAGCTCTGCAACTACACCGTCCCTTACCCGTACACCATCAAGGAATTTGAGATGCTGGTGCAGCAAGTGCGCAAGCTCGGCATGGTGCTCGATGTCCACACCGACCTGCCGGAACTGGAATACATTATCCAGAAGTATCCGGACACAACCATCGTCTTCCCCCACTTTGGTGAGAGTCCCAACGAGATTTTCAAACGCCTTGACCTGGTTGCGCACAACCCCAACTGCTACATGGATACCTCCGGGGCCGGCCATGAGCGCGTCGGAATGCTGGAATATTCCATGAAGTCTATCGGACCGGACCGGGTGCTGTTCGGATCTGATTTCACTATCAACGAACCCGGCGGCGTGATTGCCCGGATCGAGAATTCCTTCCTCACTGAAGAACAGAAACGGAAAGTCTTGTCGCAGAATCTGGAAACTCTGCTGAAGAAGGTCCAGCCGGCCACCTAGACCCAACGGTTGAACCATTCCAGCATCAGTTGCTGGGCGCGCGCCGGGAAGCTGTGCGGACCATCGAAGGTATAGGTCTTGAAGCGCTCCGGCTTGCCAATGGTCTCATAGCACGCGGCCAGGTTCTTGAAAGCCGCCTTGACGCCGTCGGGCGGAAACAGCGTGTCGCGCAGGCCGTGGACCACCAACATGGCGCCGGGCATCAGCAGCGAGCCGACGTCAGGATAATCGAGATAGTTCCACAGTCCGGGAACGTTGCCAGCGGGGATGGTGTAAGAAACGAACCACGGACCGATCGGGTGGAATGACGTCATCCAGCCGACCACAGTCGCCGCCTTGATGCGCGGATCGAGCCCGGCCAGAAAATTGCTGCGCCATCCCCCAACCGACAGGCCCACGCAGGCGATGCGTTTGGGGTCCACCTCGGGCCGGCTGACAAGGTAATCGACGGTCCGGATGTCATCCCAGCAGAGCACGCCCGACCACGTGATGCCCACGTCTTCGAGGTTCCGGCCCACCCAGCATTCCTGCTGTCCGTTGCGACGGTTGATGCGGTTGATGGCTTCCTCCGATTCCATTTTCGACCAGGTGTTGATGCCGTCCTTGATGTCGGAATCGAGAACCAGGCGCCGCTCGCCAAAGTAAAACATGTCAACGGCGATCACGGCATATCCGTTCCGCGCCAGCGTGGCCGGGTAACTGATGCCGCCATAGTACCGCTTGCGATAGCGGGTGAGCACAGGGTTCTCGCCATCTTTCTGGATCACCTTTTCCTTGCCCCAGTAATAAAACCCGCCGTGGTCGTGCAGCGCCACCACGCCCGGCACAGGGAACCTGGCGCGTTTGGGAATCAGGAAATATGCGCCGACCTCGATGTCGTGGGTGGTGTGGAACTTGAGATACTCCTGGATGTAATCGCCGCGGTCAACACGCTCCAGCACCCGGGCCTGCGGCTCAAAGGGTTTGGGACGGTAAAGGAGCAGGTCAAAAATCCTGGCACGCACTTCAGCCTTCCAGGCTTCCAGGTCCTTCGGCTTCGCTTTGAGGAAGGCCAGGCTCTGCGTGGCCTCCTCCTGCGTCTGCTTGATAAAGGGATAGAGGCTGCCGAGCGGCGACCCTTTCCATTTCAAATCTTTATCGGCGTCAATCATGGCCAGCATTCTGGTCATGGGGTTCTCTTCTTCGTTCTGAGGTGGAACGGCGCGTGCAGTCGTCGGCAGCCCCACAGCCGGTACGGCAGCCACGGTCCGCAACAGGTCGCGCCGCGAAAGATTCTGAGACATGATGGTGAGCCTCCTTTGAGACTTAGGCGTTCGGCTGCCATGCTGAGCCCGTGCGCCCTCCATTTGCGAACGGCCCTGATCCCGCGATGCGGGAGAAGGGGCTCAGGGTAAACTCCGCGAAGCATCCGCTGTACCTTGCGGACAATGAAGAAGCAGATCCTTCGCTCCGCTCAGGATGACGTCGCCCTTGGAGTTATTCAGCAGCCCTTACAGCTTCTTCCCGGTCACGCTTTCAAGATGGGTTTCAGGGACCGGGCGGCTGAGATAAACATTGAAATCCTTCACATTATCCAGCGCAAAGGCCCCTGTCCCGATCTGTGTCTTGACATGCACGAAGTCCGCGTGTTCCACGTCGTCCAGCACGAAGGCAGGCCGTGCGTCATCTTTCATCGTCCGCACCTCAACGTCGCTCACCTGCAGCCCTTTGATGTGCCGGAAGTAGAAACCATAAGCGGGCATCGTGCCAAACATGTTGGGTTCGGGATAGGCATTCTCTTTTTCTGCCGGCTTGATGGCGGCCTCTTCGCTGGTGCCGCCGCCCTGGTTGTAAATGATGATGTCGCTGAGCCGGATGTCTTCAATGGGATGGCCGGGAATACCGCTCAGGATGGAGCAGAAACGACCACCAGTATCGTGTGCGACAAGATTGCTGATGCTGACGCGCCGCAACTGGCCGATCGCCCTTCCTTCGGGCCCGCGCATCCGGCTGCCCAGTCGCATGAAGATCGGCAGGTCCGGAATGTCGCGCATGGTAATGTTGCTGACGGCTATGTCTTCCAGCAGCGCTCCGTCCACGGTTTCGAGTGCCAATCCGCGGCAATGCTCGAAAACGCAGTTGGAGATGGTGATGTTCTGGAAACCGCCGTTCGACTCCGTGCCGCACTTGATCCGGCCGGTAGGAAAAGGCCTTTGACCTTCAGGCCAGCGCTTGAAAGTGCCGTCCAACACAGTCCCAAGCTGGTAGCCGCCGGTGACAAAACAGTTGGTGATGGTCACATTTTCGGTGGAGCGCGCATAACCGAGCGCATAGGAACTTTTGGGGCAGATGCCGTCATCCCAGGGCGAGTTCACCGTCAAATTTGAGACTCGCACGTTGTGGCAGCAGTCGAAATCAACGCCGTCGCGGTCTGTATCCATCACCACGTTGTCCACGGTGAAGTTGTCCACGCCGGTCGCCAGAATGCAAAAGTGCCCGCCTTTGAGAAAGGAAACGTCGCGGATGGTCACGTTGTGGCAGTTCTTCAGGCTGACGGCTTTGTCGCCCACGCCCGGGTTCGATTCTCCCCGGCCGCGCGTCAGCCCCCTGCCCCAGATGAGGCCCGGGCCGAGAATTGAAACGTCATGAAGCGCCACGCCCCACATCAGGGCGTTGTGCCAATGCCGGTGCCCGAAATCCTCGTACACGCCGGCCTCCGGATTATCTTCCGCTGCGTCGTAACTTCCACCCTGGCCGGTCTCGCCCGCCAGGATGGTGGCCCCGCGATCGAGATACAGAGCAACGTTGCTCTTTAGATGGATCGAGTAACAGAGATAATTGCCTGCGGGGAAAAATACTGTGCCACCGCCCGCACCGGCCGCCGCTTCAATGGTCTTGTTGATGGCCGGAGTATCAACCGTTTTGCCGTCGCCCGCGGCTCCCATCGCGCGCACATTAAAGACAACCGCGCCGTTCGTCGAACCGGGCGCCTGCCCCCTTGCAGGAAGTCCGAGCTCCGCCGTGCGGCCCGAGCCTGGAACCAAGAGGTCAGCTCCCACCACTCCGGCGCCGATGCCAAACATTTTTTGAAGAGCCTGCCGCTTGCTGATGCTGAGGTTTGCCCCTTTATGATCGATCATGACCAATCGTCTCTCTTTCCAGGGAATTTGGAACTCTCTAAACGAACTATGAATTCGAAGGAGCCATCATATCCGTCGAATTCTTGGTACGCAACCTCCTGGAGAGAGATTATGGCCAGGACGCAGGTTGACGTTGCCCTTCATGGTTGTTATGATCGGCCCTTCCCAGGCGCTGGACGCATCCCTGCCCCGTCCGGGTACATCCATTGATTTGGCCCGGCCACAAACTAAGCCGCAGGAGACACCGGCGACGAAATTGATTGCGCACAAATCAGGAGAGAGCAAATGAGCGAAGGCAAAAAAGATGTCTATGACGTGCTGGTGGTGGGGTCGGGGGCTTCGGGCGGGTGGGCGTGCAAGCGGCTGGCAGAGGCGGGACTGAAGGTTGCGCTGGTTGATGCCGGGCGCCAGCAGTCGGACAAGAATTTCACCGAGCACGAGCCGCCATTCAAGTTGAAATACCGCGACATGGCTCCTGAGGTG